>JANOHH010000524.1:0-2869 GCA_031406395.1 Verrucomicrobiota bacterium
GGACTCAGCCTTTCGTCGCCGTTGCTGAAGCCGGCCGCGCCGCCCGCTGCAACCAGACTTTCAATTCGGGAGAAACAGAGGTGAACCGGATGCGCGTCTGACCCGTAACTCCGGCGACCGCGCCGATCACTTTGGCATAAATTTCACCGCCCGGATTCGCCCCTGCGACCAGCTTGACTTCCAGCTTCAGGTTGCTGAGCGGAACGAGGGTGAGTTCCGATTCGATGCCAGCTTCGATTGCCGACACGGCGACGAGGCGGCCGACATGGACCGTTCGCCCCAGGAATTTTTCCTCCAACACCGTAAAAGCGAAAGGGAGTGGCGCCGGCAGCGGATCCAGGACCACCGATCGGGAGGGCAGTGCGAGGTTGAACGGCTCGCCGATACCGCCGACATCATGCAATTGCAGGCGGTGCGTTGCCCCTTTCGGTTCGACCGAAAACTGCGCGTCCAGCCGCAGCGGCGACTTGATCGCTTCACGGGTGCTTTGGGAAATCAGAAGCTGGCCGCCGGTGGTGAAGGATTCAATTCGCCCGGCCAGGTTTACGTTCGACCCCACCGCGGCGTATTTGGTGCGGCGCACCGACCCAATGTTGCCGACAATCACCCGGCCCGTGTTGATGCCGATGCCCATCTCGAGTTCGCTTCCGCCCTTCGCCGTGAGGCGCTGGTTGACATCCGTCATGGCGAGTTGCATGGCCAGCCCGCAGGCAACGGCCTTCGCGGCATGATCCTCACTGGCCAGCGGTGCGCCAAAGATGACCAGAATGGCGTCGCCGATGATCTCATCAATCGTGCCCCCGTAATGGCTGATGACGTCCACCATCGCTTCGAGGTAGAGGTTGAGAAATGCGATTACTTCCTGGGGCGCCAAACGTGCGACCAGCGCTGTGAAGCCGCGCAGATCAGACATCAGGATGGTAACCTCGCGCTCCTCACCGCCCAACTCGAGGCCTTCGGGGGATTGCAGGATGCTCGTGGCCACTTCCTCGGACACGTACCGGCCGAACGCGCGCCGGACCAGTTCATGAGCCCGTCCCAACTCGACCAGTCTCACTCGGTCCAGGTCGCGCAGCCGCTTTTTTTCGAGACTGGAGGTGACGCGGGCGCGCAGCAAAGTGGGATTGAAGGGCTTGGGCAGAAAATCTTCCGCGCCCGCCTCAATGCACTTCACGGCATTTTCCATTTGATCGGCACCGGAGATCACGATGACCGGCAGCCCCCTCAAGTCCTGATTGGCCTTGAGGGCGACGAGCACTTCCATGCCGTTCATCTCGGGCATTTCCATGTCGAGCAACATCAAGTCGAAGGGTTTGGTGAGTACCAGTTCGAGCGCTTGCTTCCCGTTGGCCGCCTCGGTGATGTTGCGAAAACCGAGGCCGTTAAGCGCCCGGATCAGCCCGAGCCGCATGGTGCGACTATCGTCCACCACCAGCACCGCCGCCTGCTGCAACGAGGTTGAAGCGGTGGTGGCGGCAGATTCGTCGGGCGGCGTGGGAGGCACGCCTGGCTGAGGGTTCGGGTTTGGCTCGTTCATATTGGTTTCGACGACTCGGCGTCCGCGCTGGTCGCGGGCTCGGCTCGCGGAAGCAACGGGATAATCCGGCCGACCTTCGCCAGCAATTCCTCTTCGCGAAACGGTTTGATCACGTAGTCGCGCACGCCCAAGCGGGCGGCGGTCGCGATGTATTCCGGGCCTGACTCCGTGGTCAGCATGATGACCGGCGTCCGCTTGAGCGCCGGGTTTTCGCGCAGTCTGCGCACCATGGTAATGCCATCCATAATCGGCATGTTCCAATCCGAGAGGATGAGGTCAGGCGTCTCCTGGAGCGCTGCGGCCAAGCCTGCCTCCCCGTTGACAGCCTCGCGCCACTCGCAGTCAAACCGTGCAAAAAGGCGGGCCAGCGACAACCGGATTGTTTTGCTGTCGTCCACGTTGAGGATTCTTGGAGTCATGCGCGAACGGGTTGGGCCAGGGCTTGGAGGATCGCCTGCGGCATTTCCTCCAGGGTCGCCACTTGGTCCACAACTCCCAGTTTTATGGCCGCTTGGGGCATGCCGTAAACCACACAGCTGTCTTCGTGCTCGGCGAGGGTCCGCGCCCCGGCGGTCTGAAGGGCCTGCATACCGCGAGCGCCATCGCTCCCCATGCCAGTCAGCAATGCCGCGACCGCCTGGGCGCCGACATGCTCGGCGGCGGAACGGAACAGCACGTCCACCGAAGGCCGGCAGTGGTGCACCGGCGGTGACTGGGTCAGCCGGGCCCGGTAGCTGCGTCCGTACGATACCAACGCCATATGAAAATCACCGGGTGCCACCAGGCAAAGGCCGCGGCGCAGTTCGTCCCCGTCGCTCGCTTCGCGAACTTCAAACTGGCAGAGTTTATTCAGATGCTCGGCCATGCTCCGCGAAAAATTGGGTGGGATGTGCTGGACCACAGCGATCGGCGGAAGGCCGGCGGGCAATTGGGGCAGGAGAAAGCGCAGCGCCTCCACACCGCCCGTCGAAGCCCCGATCAGGATGACCCGCCGTTCGGAAAAATCACCCGGCGCTATGGGTGTCAAATTCGGTGGCCGGACCCTGACTATGGTTTCCGGGCGCCGCGGGCCGAGACGCGCACGGGCGGCCGCCTTGACGTGATAGGCGAGCTGATACGCCATTTCCCCCAGGGTCTGGCTGCCATTGGGCTTGGCCAGCACATCTACCGCCCCGGCGGCGAGCGCCTCCAGGGCTTTGGCCGATCCCTGCGGAGTCAGGGAGCTCACCACGACCACTGGCAGGGGATGGTGTTCGTTGAGAATCCGCAGAAAGGTCAGCCCGTCCATGCGCGGCATTTCCAGGTCCAGCGTGATGACATCCGGTTGGAGCT
>JANOHH010000534.1:0-1417 GCA_031406395.1 Verrucomicrobiota bacterium
CCCCAAGCGCCCCTACAATCCGAACCGCTGCCACTACACCTTCCGCTGGTTCTGGGATTACGCCGGCGGCTTGATGACCGACTGGGGCGTTCACTTGATCAACATGGCCCTGATGGGCATGGGTCCGGAAGCGCCCAAGACTATCTGCTCCAGCGGCGGCATCTTTGTGCAGGACGACATGCGCGAAGCGCCCGACTCGCAGCTCGCGGTTTACGAATTCCCCAGTTACCTGCTCGTTTGGGAACACAAAAGCGGGATGAGTGTGGGTCTCAATGGTCGCTCGTGGGGCGTCTCGTGGTCCGGCACCGAAGGCACGATCCTCCTCAACGACAACGGCTACGAAGTGGTCAGCGAAAAACGCCAGGCAAACCTCGAACCCCGCAAGGTCAAACCCAGCGGCGCGCCGCACCCGCAGCATGTTCGCAACTTCCTGGACTGCGTGAAATCCCGGCAGCCTCCGGTGCTGGACGTCGAGATCGGTCACCACGTTTCCAGCGTGGCGCACTTGGGCAATCTCGCCTTTCGCACAGGTCACAAACTCACTTGGGATCCAGTAAAGGAGAAGATCACGAACCACGGCGAGGCGGACAAACTGGTCGGTGTAAAATACCGCAAACCTTGGAAGTTACCCTACGCCGAGCGGGCTTGAGTCGCGTCCGGCGACAACATCTTCTGGTGTTTCAACCAGTGTTCAGTGATATTTCTGCCGCTTGTACCTTCCAGCATTAATTTTTTATGAAGTGTGTAATCCACCAGCCCAAGGAACGACATAGCAGTTTATGAAACTATCAAACTCGCAAACAACGTTGTCTAGCCCAAGGCGGGTTTATCAGAAACCTGCTTTGCATTTGGTTGCTTTGTGCCTGTTTTTGCATTTGGTTGAGTGCTTGGGTCAAGGTACGCTCCAGATCACATTCGATGGACCGCCCGTGATACCCCCTGGCGCAGCATACACGGTCACGAATTATTATGAATCAGGAATGTCGTTTAGTCCGCTTTCATCGTCGTATGGTTTCACGCATGTGGGGCCTGGCTACCCCGGCGATCCGCAGAATGGAACAGCTTACTTGAGCGCGGCTTTCACTCAATCATTAGGGTTCAGTTCTTCCAACGGCTCGGTGTTTGACCTCAATTCCGTTGACCTGGCCGAATACAGCACAGCGTTCCAATATCCTATGACCTTCCATTTCGTCGGCTACCGGCCGGACGGCAGCATGGTCACTGCGGAGGTAACCACCGATGGCATTATTGACGGCACCGGGCCGCTTGCGGATTTCCAGACGTTCAATTTCCAAGGGTTCACCGGGCTGAGCCGCGTGGAGATTCCCACTTACGGCTGGTCCTTGGATAATCTGTTTGTCTCCGTTCCTGAGCCGAGCGTTGGCGGCTTGCTGTTTCTTGGGGCGGCTTTGGGCGG
>JANOHH010000567.1:0-1686 GCA_031406395.1 Verrucomicrobiota bacterium
CACTTGAAGGCCGTTGTTGCCGTAGAATATGCCTTGACCGACATTCAAAGTCGGCTCTGGTCCATCAGCACCAGCAGGATTCAACCAACCAGTAGCAGAAAGAGAATCTCTTGAATAGACATCCCAACTGGCACCGTTCCACTTTTGAATGTTGTCACCGTCTGCAACTTGGAGGTTGATAGGACCGGTCGAAACTAAGCCGCTCAGGGGATTCGGTGAACCGGTGGCTGTTAAACCACCCGGAAGGTTAATAACCGTAGTCCCAACGCGCACTTCTCCAACGAATGTGATCTGTGTGATCGCAGTATTCTTTCCGTAGAGAATGCCCTTGCCAGCACCAATGATTGGCAAGCTCGCCAGCGGCGCATCAGCGCCCGCTGGGTTGAGCCATCCAGTGGCGGAAAGGGAATCCATGCTCCATACGTCCCAAGAGGCACCGTTCCAGATTTGGATGTTATCACTATCGCTATAGGGAATGACAACGTCAGCCCGATTCAACGTCGCACCACTTCCTGTGTTCAACTGGTTCGCGACGGCACTAATGCCACTAGGGGTCGGAACATTGTAATAACCGACAACGTTTAGGGAATAAACGTTTTGCGCCATGGAGGAGGCGAGCCCTGCCGCGAGAATCGCTGCGGCTGCGAGTGTTGTTTTTGTTCTCATAGTTTTGTTTTTGTTACCGTGTGTGAAGTGACTATCTCAATTACCGTCGCGAGTGTCAACAATTTTCCAAAGTTTTTTTGAACTTTTTTAAAACGTCAACCATCACGCTCCAACCTACTATAAAACAGCAATTTAACAAAACAAAAAGTTGCGGAAACCAGCTCCGTATTTCACCGGATTTGCATTTTCCTTAATATTTTGTTGTCCCCCGCAATGGGGACAAAGATATTTTCAACCTGAATTCCGAATCGAAATGAAGGCGGCAGGTCACGCGGTTGTAGCGCAGGCTTCCCAGCCTGCTGTAGCGCGGGTTTCCAAACCTGCGACCGACGGAACGGTTTCAGACGCTACGAATGTCCGGAGCAGTGACGTCTGGGAAGTCGGCGACACAGCAGGTTGGGAAACCTGCGCTACGAATTGTCGGCAGTCCCTCACCCACACAGTGCGTACGATTTAGCTTCAAGCCTCCCGCCTCAAAACGGGGTGATCGGCAAGGGAGTGTTTGGCAGGGAAATGAGGAGCGGGTGGGAACAATGGCGCAGTCAGGCATTGCCCCCGATCGTCCCGGAGGGACAAAGCCATGATTGCCATGGGTGGCAGCGCACGGTTGAGCGTGAAAAACACCTTTGCCGTTCAAGGGGTCGCAAATTTCCTCAACCCCACGCTCTGGGTTTGTCCCATTGGGGGTTGCAGTCCGGCAGCTTCGTGGCCAGAACCGGAGGCCGTGCACTGGGGGCGACCTTGGGCCAGTTCTACTTACCGATTCCTTTGCCGTTCATTCCTTTGCCCTCCGGCTTTCATTGCGATTACGCCGCGTTTTACTGTGCCAGCTCCCGACGTCAATCCTCAATCCGGGCGGTTTGGCAGGAGAATGAGAGGCAGGTAAATGAAGGCCGGGCTGGGAAAACCCTCCTTCCCGAGTCCTCTGTTCCCCGCTGTTCGTTGCGACTCCGGCGCGCTGCTGGGCTAGCGTGAGGTCCGGTTTATCCAACGCGCTTGCTGCGATCGACCCGCTGCGAC
>JANOHH010000578.1:0-1133 GCA_031406395.1 Verrucomicrobiota bacterium
GATGGGTGCGCTGGCTTTGATGCGAATGACGCCCGAGCCGCCCTTGATTTCGTGGAGGGCAGGGAAGGAACTTTCCACCAAGCGCAGGGCCAGAGCTTTTTCGTCAAGCGCGATCCGAAGGTCTTGCAGAACGAGCTGCGCATAAGCACCACTTTCCGCTTCGGAAACTCTTCCGTCATGATCCTTGTCAATCACGATCAATAGTCGGCCGACGACCGCTACGCCGGGGGTGAGATCTATGGCCAGATCAATGCGATTGGTGGCCACCGCGACGCGCGTGGCCTGCAAATATTCGTCGAGCCGATGGGCCAGCGCATCGGTCGCGAGCAGGAGCAACAAACCGCTCAATAGAACCGGTTTCATTTACCGACGAGTTTCCGGCCGTAGTCATTGGTTGGGTCGCGATACATCGAGTGCAGGTGCATCGTGACGTCACCGCCCAGTTTTTGGGGGGCGTATTCGATGACCACCGTCGGCCCTTGGATGCGGAAGTAGGCCTCGCCGGCTTCCAACGGTCCGCTCCACGCGAACCAGGTATCCACGAGACGGGCTTTGATTTCGTTCATCTTCTCGGCCGCCGCTGTCTCGTGGATAATGCCCGACCATTCGGCGACAAGTGCCAGGAGCAATTTGCGTTGCCCTTCGCTGAGCGTGGACAGTTTCAGGCCCTCGGGCTGAATTGTTTCCCCGTCGTGCCCGGGACCGAGCACGAGGTCCCGCATTTGGGCGCCGAGGATTGCCGCTTTGCGTTGCTCGTCGGTCAAGGCGTTCATGAACTCCAAAGCTTGATCCGTTTCGCGGCCCATGGGGCGGATCGGTTTGCCATTGAGCGTGAATTTGGCGGGTTGCACGGCGATCAAGCTCGGTGTCAGGACCCCGCGCTCGCCGGCGAGCGTGAGGTTGAGGGCCAGGTGGTGGCCACCGAATTGGATCCTCCACGGTTCCGTGACCGAGGGTTTGCCCATGAAAGAAACGTAATACTCGTCGCGCCCGAAGGGTGGGGCGCCCCTGCTACTTTGCTGCTTCAGTATCTCGTCCGATTCGACGATGCCGACCACCTTTTCATAACCCATCGGGCTGAGCGCGGCGGACAGAAGCTCCATGACAGCGCCGCGCTGGGCGGGCTTCAAGTC
>JANOHH010000585.1:0-1683 GCA_031406395.1 Verrucomicrobiota bacterium
CGGAAGGCTCGAGATGCGCTCAGCCAAGGGGGCCGCAAGCCGGATAAACTTGCCCCGCCAATTCCACGCTTAACGCGAGTGAACCATTAACCAGACGAACCAGACGACTTTGTGGGCATGAAACCAGTCCTCTTCAACAACACCGTCCTACGCGACGGCCATCAATCCATGGCAGCGACGCGCATGGCCACTTCCCAAATGCTCGAACCCGCACCCATCTTGGACGAGATGGGTTTTGCCGGCCTCGAAACCTGGGGCGGGGCCACGATCGATTCCTGCCTGCGATACCTGAACGAAAATCCTTTCGACCGCCTGCGCACGCTGAAGAAGATCGCGCCCAAGACGCCGCAGCTCATGCTGCTGCGCGGGCAGAACATCGTTCAGTACGCCAGCTTCCCGGATGACGTGGTGGAAGCGTTTGTGCGCCTCACTTGTGAGAATGGGCAGGACATCCTGCGCATTTTTGATGCGCTCAACGATGTTCGGAATCTGGCGACTTCCATCAAGATGACCAAGAAGTGTGGCAAGCACGCGCGCGGCGAACTGTGCTACACGATCAGCCCCGTCCACACCGTCGAGAATTTCGTGAAGATGGGCGTGGAGTTGGAGAAAATGGGCTGCGATTCCATCGGCATCAAGGACATGTCCGGCATTCTTCAGCCGCAGATTGCCTATCGGATGGTCAAGGAACTCAAGGGCAAGATTGGTATCCCGATCACGCTGCACACTCATGACACGGCGGGGCTTGGCGCGGCGAGTTACCTCGCGGCGATTGATGCTGGCGTGGATTGCGTGGAGGTTTCCATCGTGCCGTTTGCGAACGGGACTTCGCAACCTGACACGCAACGCATGTTGGCCTTGCTGGAAGGTCACCCGCGTTGCCCGAAGTTCGACACCGAGAAGCTGGCGAAGCTGCGCGATTATTTTGAAGGGGTTTACAAGGAACTTTCCAAGTTCACCAGCCCGGCCAACGAACGCGTGGACAGCGATATTCTGATCTATCAAGTGCCCGGCGGCATGCTTTCCAACTTCCGCACGCAGCTCAAGGAACAGGGCATGAGCGACAAGTTCGACGCCGTCTTGAAGGAGATCCCCATCGTCCGGGAAGCGCTCGGCTGGATTCCCCTCGTCACCCCCACGTCGCAGATCGTCGGCACGCAGGCGATGATGAACGTGAAGTTTGGCCGCTGGAAAATGGTCTGCCAGCCGGCGCAGGACATTGCGCTCGGCAAATACGGTCTGACGCCCGGCCCGATTGATCCCACCGTGCTCGCCTCGGTCGAAAAGCAAACCGGCAAGAAGCGGGTCACTGATCGCCCGGCGGATTTGCTTGAACCCGGCATGGAGAAATATCGCAAGCAATGCGCGGATAAAGGGCTGCCCACCTCCGACGAAATCGTGGTGCTGTTCGCGATGTTCCCGCAGCAGGTTGAGGAACTGCTCAAACCCAAAGCCTCTGTCGCACCCGCAGCGCCCGCCACGGTTTCCACCGCAGCCCCGACCAGTGTCGCCACGGCGACGGCTCGCACAGGCGGCCCCGGCAAACATTTATTCGTCACCGTCAACGGCACGCGTCACGACGTGACTGTGGAAACGCTCGAAGGTTGATTATGAGTTTCACCCAAACGTCACCTGTAGATGGCAAGTTGCTGGCGGAATTTCCGCCGGTCGGCTACGCGGACT
>JANOHH010000590.1:0-1350 GCA_031406395.1 Verrucomicrobiota bacterium
GCTCACGTTTTCGGCGATCGCACTGCTGATCTCCGGCTGCTCCACGATGACCTCCCCATTGAATTATCCGTCCACCAGTAAAACGAACATCGTCGATAATTACCACGGCACGACGGTTCCCGACCCGTATCGCTGGTTGGAGGATGACAACGCGCCCGCCACCAAGGCGTGGGTCGAGGCGCAAAACGAAGTTACGTTTGCTTACCTCAATGCCATTTCCGGGCGCGCGGCGATCAAGGCGCGGCTGACGAAGCTGTGGAACTTCGAACGCTACGGCGTGCCTTTCAAAGAGGGTGGGCGTTACTTCTATTCGCGCAACGACGGCCTGCAAAACCAGAGCGTGCTGTACACTGTCGAATCGCTCACCGCCGCACCGCGCGTGCTGTTGGATCCGAACACGCTCTCGACCGATGGCACGATCGCGCTCGCGGGCATGGCCGTCAGCGACGACGGCAACTTGCTTGCCTACGGTCTGTCGGCGTCCGGTTCGGATTGGAATGAATGGAAAGTCCGCGACGTGCGCACGGGGCAGGATCTGCCCGATCATCTGCAATGGGTAAAATTCAGCGGCGCGTCCTGGCGCAAGGATGGCAGTGGTTTCTATTACAGCCGGTACGATGCGCCCAAATCCGGCGACGCGCTCAAGGGCGTGAACAAGTTTCACAAACTTTACTTCCATCGGCTCGGCACGGACCAATCAGCGGACGTGCTGGTTTACGAACGGAAAGACCAGCCGGATTGGGGCTTTGGCGGGTATGTAACCGACGATGGTCGTTATCTGATCATTTCCGTCAGCGAGGGCACGGATCCGAAGAATCGGGTGCTCTACAAGAATTTGACGACGCCCGACGCGCCCGTGGTCGAGCTGCTGATGGACTTCGACGCGAGTTATGATTTCGTGGAAAACGACGGCGCGGTGTTCTGGTTCAAGACCGACCTGGCTGCGCCGCGCAGCCGACTCATCGCGATTGACGTCACCCAGCCCGGGTGCGCGAATTGGAAGGAAGTCATCCCGCAAAGCTCAGATACGTTGCAGGGCGTGAGCGTGGTGAATCAGCAGTTCATCGCCGCTTATCTCAAGGATGCGCGGAGTGTGGTGAAAATTTTCGCGCTGGACGGCAAACCGGTGCGCGATGTGGCGTTGCCCGGCCTCGGCACCGTGGGTGGATTCGGCGGCAAGCGCGGGGACACGGAAACGTTTTTCAGCCTGACCAGTTTCACGACGCCCGGGACGATTTACCGCTACGACCTGCCAACCGGCCAGAGCACCATCTTCCGCCAGCCAAAGTTGGATTTCAACGCGGCGGCCTACGAAACGAAACAGGTTTTCTATTCGAGCAAAGACGGAAC
>JANOHH010000621.1:0-5990 GCA_031406395.1 Verrucomicrobiota bacterium
GTCGGTCGGGCTTGTGTTCATGGCGACACTTTGGCGGAGTTGTCCCGAACGCGCCAGCCACATTTTTTGGGCAGCTCGATCCCGATTCGTGGTCCGGCGGCCTGGCTCTTCCGGGGCCCGCGGATTTCTTCTTCCGAACTCATTCGCTGCCAGAGTGCGGATTTTAGGCGTGATTTCCTGCCCGGTTTTAGGATCAGCGCGGACGTTTAGGCATTCCATATCGTCAGTGCAGAAAAGTAACGTGCATCCTTCGTTTTGCATTTTTTTGGCCGTTCTTCACCGTTACTTGGGAGTCGGGTTTGTAGGAATTGAAGGGCGAATGATGTTTCTCCAGAAAGGACTTGGGCGCGACGAAAGTCTGGGGTTATCCTGCGCTTTTGGCCTGAGTTGAAGGATTTGGCGGCAAACCCGATGGTTCCCCATGGGCTTGCGAAACCCGACCGAAGCGCACAGCGCCCGCTGGACAGTTGATGGCGAGCTGGTTCGTAAATGTCAGCGATCCCGCTTTAATAGAAACTCCGCGAGCGCTTCGAGCGCCACGGCTTTGCCTTTGAAAATTTTCAGCGCGGCGAAGGCGTGATTCGTCAATTGCCCTGCGATCTTGCGGGATTGCTCCAGCCCAATGATGGCAGGGTAGGTGGCCTTTTGCGCCTGGGTGTCCTTGCCCGCCGTTTTGCCGAGCTTCTCGCTCGTTTGCGTCACGTCGAGGATGTCGTCAATGACTTGGAACGCGAGGCCGACATGGTAGCCGAAGTCGGTCAACGCCTGGAGTTGGGCCGCGGTGCAGTTCGCGCTCATGCCACCGAGCCGGGCGGAGCAGCGGAGGAGAGCGGACGTCTTGCGTTCGTGAATATATTTCAACTGCGCGGCGGAAGTTTTCTTTCCCTCGCCTTCGAGATCGGCCACCTGCCCGGCAATGAGTTGGAGCGAGCCGGAAGCTCTGGCAATTTCCAGAATGAGGTCGCGCTGCGGATAGCGCGGCCACCCTTTGGCCTGCGCGGCAATCTCGAAGGCCTGGGTCAATAACGCGTCGCCGGCGAGCACGGCGATGCCTTCGCCGAAAACTTTGTGATTAGTCGGCTTGCCGCGCCGGAAATCGTCGTTGTCCATCGCGGGCAGATCGTCATGGACGAGCGAGTAAGTGTGAATGCACTCGACGGCGCAGGCCAGGGGCAGGGCGTTGGCTTCGCCGCCGCCGCAGGCGGCCGCGGCCGCGAGGACCAGGGCTGGTCGCATTCGCTTGCCGCCGGCAAAGAGCGAATAGCGCATGGCCCGGTGGATCGTCGCAGGTTTGGTCTTTTCCGGCGGCAGAAAGCGGTCGAGCGCTGCGTTGACGGCGGCGGTTCTGGTTTCGAGAAAGTTCGTCAGGTCGAAGCGCCGAGGGCCGGGGGCCGGGGACGGAAGCATGCGGTCTGGCTTTTGACTTCGGGTTTCGGATTTCTTTTGCTTTCGCGGCATTGGGTGGTTGTTTTAGGAAAATGTCGACGACCGTGCAAGTTGATTGTTTTTTCTATTGCGCCCAGCGCGCCGTCCGTTACTCTGTCCCGCTCGATTTGGACTGATAAAAACTGTGAACGCTGAACTCTGCAAAAAAGCTCTGGAAAAGGTTGGCAACGCCAACGTACTCATCAACTTGGTCTCGCGCCGGGTGCGCCAGCTTAATTCCGGCGGTGGGGGTCTGAACCGCCCGCTGATTGCCGATGCTACCAATCTGGGCATGGCGGACGTAGCCTTGCGCGAGATTATCGAAGAGAAGATCGGCTGGGATTTGCCCGAACCCGTGGCGCCGGCGCGTCCCGTGCCCAAGAAGCGCAAGAAGCACTAACCCCCGACAAACATCTTGATTACGCCCAGCCAGAGGAATCACCCTCTGGCTGTTGCCGTTTATGGCTGATATTGTTAAAAACGCAAAAGCCCGGCGCGATTACCACATTCTCGAGACATTCGAGGCGGGGATTGTTTTGCATGGGACGGAGGTCAAGGCCTTGCGCGCGGGCAAGGGCCAGATTGCCGATGCCTATGCCCGCGTCGACAACAATGAGGTTTTCCTCCACAACGCCCATATCGACGAGTACTCGCACGGCAATCTCCAGAACCACAAGCCCAAGGCTGCGCGCAAACTGCTGCTGCATAAATCGGAAATCCGCAAATTGTTCGAACTCGCTTCGGTCAAAGGCAACGCGCTCATCCCGCTGGCATTTTACTGGAAGAATGGCCGGGTGAAAGTTTCGATCGGCGTCGGCAAAGGCAAGGCAGTGTTCGACAAGCGGGAAGATTTGAAACGGCGCGAGGCGGATCGCGATATGAAACGCGCGACCATGAAACGGGGGTGAGGCTGGCGCTCGCACCGTTAGAGATGCGAATCGCACGGCCGAAGCTTTTCCGCCGGCCGGTGTGGCGGATCGAATTATCTGGCGGGTCGATCGTCCAACGCGTTATCTGAGGCCGTGCAAGCCAGAATCGTCTGGGGTCCTTCTGGAATGTTCCACGCGAAAACAAAAAAAATGTTTCTCACACTTGAGTTTGTTGGTTCTTTTAGGCGACAATTCGTTGCCAATCAATGCAGCAAGGATCGCCCGACATGTTAAGACTGATCTTGATTCCCGTCGCGCTGGTACTCCTCGCGGGATGCCAGCAGCCAAAACCGCAATCGAAGCAACCGGCGACCAAGCCCGTGCCGAAGGTCGTCGCGTTGACACCGGCAGCGACCAACGGGCCAAGTGCCGCACCGGCGGCGACGTCACCGGGCGCCGCCGTGCCGGCGGTGACAACTGCAGCCTCCGCAACCGCCGCTTCACCGATCGAACCAGCCGGCGTGCTGAAGGATGAGAAGGTGGAGTACGACCCGATCTACGACTCTGAAATCAAGGAGGTTTTCCGGCTTGCGAACCAGAATGAGTGGGAGGAAGCACGGGCGAAATCCGCCGGGCTGGTGCAGTTCGCTCCAACAAACGCAACGTTGCAGCGGCTGAATACCTGGGTGGTGCAGGAAGGAAGGAAACGGCGCGACCAGGCGCTGGAGGACGAAATTCGCAAGATTGATTCGAAGAATTCGACCTACAATCCTACTGCCATCGACGTGATCACCGAGAATAAGGATCACGGCCTCCCGGCGCGCAAAGATATCCGCGACGCGGTTGATCTAATTGAGAGCACCCCGTGGATTCCCAAGAATTTTGGCAAGACCATCCACGAGCAGGGACCGCTATTCGATTTTGAGGCCGCCAAAGGTCCGATGGGCAAGGTGCTCGAGAAGGAGGTTTCCATCCACCTCGACAATGTCCCATTTGAAACGGTCATCCTGAACCTGAGCGAGTCCTCCGGGGTCAATATCATTGCCGACAAAACGCTCCCTGCTTTGACGAACCGGCTCACGATCAATCTGGACAAGGTCAAGCTCGGAGAGTTTTTTAAATATGTCGGGCGCAATTACGCCGTCCAGTTTCAGGTCGGTCAGGATCTCGTATGGATGATTGACGCCGCCAGCACGAATCGGTTGATGGAGGAAGTGCGATTTTACAAATTGCGAAAAGGATTTGTCCTGCCGGCGATCCTTGGGGCCGAAGATGTCACGCGCTCGATCGTCACCGCGCTTACCGTTACCACCGTCACCGAAAGCCAGCGGTTTCACAAGTTCGTCAACGACGAGGCGCCCGCCCTACCGGCCATCGAGCGCGCCATCACGAACCTCTTTACCGGCTCGAAATACATGATTGATTACGAGCGCAATCTTATTGTGGCGCGCGGCTCGATCGAGCAGTTGGATGTGATGGAGAAGATAATCAAGGAGTTCGACCAACCCATCCAGCAAGTGCTTATTGAGGCGCGGTTCGTCACCCTCTCCAAACCGGCGTTTCTCCAACTCGGGGTATTGTGGGAAACGGGTCGGTTGAGAGTCAATGCCGCTTCGGTCGCCGCCGGCGGGGCCGCACCGCAGGGTCTCGCCGGCCTGCTCCCGGACGCCCAAGCGCCAAACATTGGCCTGGGCATTCAGTACATGTTCACGAACATATTTAATCAAGCACAGCTCACCGCTACCATCAGTGCGCTGGAACAAAGCGGCGAGAGCCAGACCTTGAGCGCGCCCCGCCTCACCGTGATCAATAATCGCCCGGCAAGCATTAGTGACGGCAAGGTGCAATACTACTATGAGGAATACACGGTCAAGCAATCGATCGGACAATACATCACCTCGTCCTCACTCGTCCCGACTGGCAAGCCGACCAAGATCACCTCGGGTGCGGAGCTCAACGTCATGGCCAGCATCGCCGGCGATGGCCGGCATATCATGCTGGCGCTCAACCCAAGCGTGAAAACGGACGTCCAACTGGTGCAGTACGCCACGATTGAGCAGAACCCGCCCGCGACAGATCCACCCACCCCGCGACAGGATTTAGTCATTAAGTTGCCGCAATACCGAACACAGGAACTTGCGACCCGCGTCGTGGTCAAGTCCGGCGAAACGGTCGCCATGGGTGGCGTGCTGGAACGGCAGACAACCGAGTTGGTTGAGTCCGTCCCCATTCTGGGCAGCATCCCTTATATCGGCGCGTTGTTCCGTCGCCGCACCGCCATCGACACTCCCCGCTATCTGCTCGTCTTCGTCACTGCTACCATCATTAACGATTCCGGCGATGGCGTCATATACGACGATGCCGGCAGCGGTAACAAGTCCAAGTAAAGTGACGCCCGCGCCTTCCATCCTCAAGCCGCGCGGACTTGAGCCACCCATCCGCCGGGTCCTCGCGGTGGATGCCGGCAGCCGTTGCATCCGCCTGTTGTTGCTCGAAAGCCATTTTGGCAAACTTCGACTTGGCCGGCAGGAAGTGCTGGACCTCCAGGAGGAAGGCCTGGTTTCCGCCCATGAGCTCAAAGCGCATCTGCAGGCCATGCTTGCCGATTGGGGCCGGCCACCGCTCGCGCTGGTCTTGCCGCAACAAATCGCGGTGTCGCAGATTGTCGACCTGCCGCCCGTTCCCGATGCCGAGGCCCGCCAGCTTATCGAAGCGGAAACCCTGAAACTTGGCGGCGTGAGCGAAAGCGTGATGGTTTACGATTTCACCCGCGTGCCGATCCACGCAGAGCATCGCCAGAGCTTCTGGGTCACCTTTTGTCAGGAGAGCGAAATTCAATCCCGTATCGCGCAACTCGGCCTCGACGACCAGGAATTTCGCGAAATCACGACGGCCGCCAACGGGCTGCTCAGTGCGTGGCACGCCGCCCGACCCGGGCAACGGGACGCGGTTCTGGTTCACGCCGGGGCACAAAACACCACCCTCCTAGCCATCCGCGATGGCGTGGGGGTGTTTGCCTCCAGCTTCCCGATGGCGGGTGATTTTTTTACGCGCGCGATTGCCCGCCTCGTACGCGTCACCCCCCAGGTGGCGGAAAATCTCAAGCGCAGCACCAATCTACTCACGGGTGAAAAGGCACTTTCGGGTTTCGCGGAAATCGTGGATGGCTGGGCGGCAGAATTGCGACGGCAATTGAGCGAGTGGCGCGGGGAGTCGCTCGACCTCATGGGTGACTTGATCGCCACCGGCAGCGCTTTTGAGCAGCCCGGCCTGCGCGATTACCTCGCCCGGCATGCGGGATTGAAATTCCAACCCTGGCCAACCAGCAACGCCCCGGCCGCACTGCGGCCGGAACGCGGATTCGAGATCGCTTTGGGCGCGGCGTTGCAAGCTTTGGGTCATGGGCCGCAACCGGCCTCTTTGCTGCCTGCGAACCGGCGCGCGGCGTGGAAAAAGCACCTTGGTCGGCAACGGATGGAGTTTTTGAATGTCCTACTGCTGGTCACGTGTTTTGTGGCCCTTGCGCTCGGTATTTGGCAGAAGCTTGACTCAATCCAAAGCAAGCAGGCCTTGACGAACAAAGTTCAGGCCGCCCTGGACAGCGTGCAGACCAACAGCGCCTTGACTCGCGATTTGGTGAAAGGCTACGACGAGTTGCGCCCTTTGTTTGAGCGCCAGCAAACCACCGTGGACACG
>JANOHH010000667.1:0-7389 GCA_031406395.1 Verrucomicrobiota bacterium
CGACTATTGGCCAGAGTCTCGTAGTTCGCATGGGTGAAACCACCGGCGGCAGCACGCTCAATCCGCAAGTCCGCATATACGGCCCCAACGGCGCGCTGCTGGGCAATGTTGAAACCGCCATCGGAGCGGAGGTGGTGGTGACGGCCACCAACAGCGGCACGTTCCTGGTCGTGGCCGGTGATTATGCGTCGAACTGGTCTGGGTCGGGAGCGTACCGACTGACGCTGGCCAAGACTGGCGATCCCGTTGTGGTGTCTGCGGGCGATGAAGGCGGGCCGCTGACCAACGGAGTGATGCACACCGGCACGATTGCGGTGGGCGACTTGGACGTGTGGACGGTGACGGCGACTGTCGGCCAGAGCCTGGTGGTTCGCATGGGTGAAACCTCCAATGTTACGCTCAATCCGCAGGTCCGGATTTACGGACCCAATGGCGACCTGTTGGGCAATGTTGAGACCGCCATCGGAGCGGAGGTGGCGGTGACGGCCACCAACAGCGGTACGTTCTTGGTCGTGGCCGGTGATTTTGCGAGCCTTTGGTCGGGCTCGGGAGCGTACCGGCTGACGCTGGCGAAGACCGGGGATGCTGTCGTCGTCACGCCGGGCGATGAAGGCGGACCGCTGACCAACGGCGTGATGCACACCGGGACGATTGCGGTGGGCGACTTGGACGTGTGGACGGTGACGGCGACTGTCGGCCAGAGCCTGGTGGTTCGCATGGGTGAAGTCAGCAACGGCAGTTCGCTCAATCCGCAGGTTCGAATTTACGGACCCACCGGCGCGCTGCTGGGCAATGTTGAGACCACCGATGGAGCGGAGGTGGCGGTGACGGCTACCAACAGCGGCACCTTCCTGGTCGTCGCCGGTGATTATGCATCGAACTGGTCTGGGTCGGGAGCGTACCGGCTGACGTTGGCCAAAACGGGCGATCCCGTCGTGGTGTCCGCGGGCGATGAAGGCGGGTCGCTGACCAACGGCGTGATGCACACCGGCACGATTGACGAGGGCGACTTGGATGTGTGGACAGTGAATGCGACTATTGGCCAGAGTCTCGTAGTTCGCATGGGTGAAACCACCGGCGGCAGCACGCTCAATCCGCAAGTCCGCATATACGGCCCCAACGGCGCGCTGCTGGGCAATGTTGAAACCGCCGTCGGAGCGGAGGTGGCAGTGACGGTCACCAACAGCGGCACGTTCTTGGTCGTGGCCGGAGATTTCGCCGCGAATTGGTCGGGTTCGGGAGCGTACCGGTTGACGCTGGCCAAGACTGGGGAGCCAGCGGCGATTTCCGCAGGTGACGACGGCGGGCCGATGAACGGCGACGGCTTCTACACTGGGACCATTGGCGTTGGCGATCTGGATGTGTGGACGTTTACTGCCTGTCTCGGCGAAACCATTTTCCTGCGCATGGAGGAAACAGTGGGTGGCAGCCCGCTGACGCCGCAATTGCGGCTTTATGGTCGTGACGGCAGCCTGCTCAACACGGCTTCCGGCTTGAGTGCCGCGCAAATCAGTCGGACCGCGCCAGCCGGCGGGAGCTATACGGTTTTGGCGGGAGATTTCAGCGGAAGTTGGAGCGGCAGTGGTGGGTTCACGCTGACGGTGAGCGGACTTTCCGAGGGACTGAAACTTTGCGTTCCCACCTTCTCCGGCACGAATGTAAATGTGGCGGGAATCGGTGGTGGGACCAACGCCACGTTCATTCTGTTCACACACACGAACGTGGCTACGCCGCTGGCGCAATGGACGCCGGTCCGGACCAACCAGTTCGACCAGTTCGGGGTGTTCAACCAGACCAATGTCGCCGGCCGCTCCGAGCCGCAGCGCTATTTCCTGCTGCTGGAACCCTGACAACGAAATCAAAAGGCGGACGAAGTTTCCGTTCGCCTTCCGGATTGAGATTTGATTTCCCCCAATCCCGATCGTGCTCCGGCTTGTATGGGCCGTACACCGACATCCCTGAGATATTCGGGTTGGGCCTTGGAAAGTTTGGTCAGCTTCACGCCGAGGCAGTCTCACGGACGCTTCCTGCCGACGCACAGCGTCAACGGCCATACGATGTTCCGGGGCAAGTCCGCATTCTGCCACACCCGCTTCAAGTTCGCTCTCAGGGGTTCAAGCGGATCGTGCCCGGTGGCTTTGTGGTATCGGTTCGTGGCTGACCAGGTGCTGAAGTAACCCAGCAACTGGTTCAGTGTCCATTGCGCTTCCATGTGAAACACCGGCGGCGTGATTCCCGCGTACGGAAACGGAATGGTGCGGTAACCTGCTTCGACCAGTTTACGTTCCGGCGGCCAGTAGGGGCCGACGGTTTCCGCGTAGAATTCCTGGACGAGTTGATTGACGTCGTCGCCCTCCACCGTATTGATGCCATAAGCCCACACTGCAATCACGCCGTTTGGGTTCAACACCCGGTCCACTTCGGCGTAGAAACGGTCAAAATCAAACCAGTGCAACGCCTGCGCCACGGTGACGAGCGCGATGGAGTTGTCCGGCAACCCGCTGTGCTCGGCCGGCGCGACGCGATAGTCGACCTTGGGATGCGCCATCGCCGACGCGATCTGTTCCCGGCTGGCATCGGTGGCAATGACCTTGTCAAAATGTGTGGCCAGATCGAGCGTCGCTTGACCATTCCCGCACGCACAATCCCAGACGACGGCACCCTGCGGCACGAGCGCGGCCAGGAACTCGAACAATGCCGCCGGATAACGCGGCCGAAAATCGGCGTAACGATCCGCCACGCCGGAAAAGTGATCGTGAAACGCCTGACTCATAGACGGCGAATACTGCAACCTTGGTCGCTTTTCTCCAAGGCTGCACTCGCTCGCGGGCCATTCATGGTGCCCTTTCGCCGCTTGGATAGAAACGGGTGCAAGACCCTGGCCGACCCAATTCAATACCACGCCAGGCTTGGTTTCACATCCGCCCGCTTCCAAGCTTCGACTAATTCGCGTTGTACGATGTCCGCAGAATCTGTCTTCCTCCGCGCGCGCAGACTTTGTTCCAGCCCGAACAATCCCCAACCGTTGCGCGGCCAGCGCTGCACGTCTGCACGAAAGACCTGCTCGGCCTCGGCCGACTTTCCGGCCTTGAGCAAAGCGGCGCCCAGCGTGGGACGAACTGGGATTGGCCAGAACGCCGGCTCCATGTACGGCAATGCGTCCTCCGCCGCGACGGCTTTCTGCAATTGCTCGATCGCCGTGGCACGGTCGCCTTTCGCTTCCGCAACTTTTCCCGCAAGCCAGTACTTCGCCACCGCCAACGTGTCCGTGGCCGGGAACGCCGGATTGTTCAATTTCTTCGCGTCCTCGGAATCAATCAGCCGATCCATCTCGGACTGTTCCCGCGCCGCGGCTTCGGATTGACTATTGGCCGCGAACGCCAGCCCACGTGTGAAATGCCACATCGCGCGATCAATCAAAAAATCATTGGTTGAGGGCGGCTGTGGAACTTTCAGCACTTCCTCCCAGCGACCAAACCGTGCGAGGGTCAGCCAGGGCAGATGCCGCAGGCGGGGACCTTCCACCGCCTTCCTCGGGCCGCAATAGTTTTCAATCGCGACCTCCGCCGTTTTGTTTGCCGAGGCGAGGGCACCCGAGCTGTCGCCCTGGAACAGCCGTGCGTACCAGAGGAAATGTTCGTTGTGTGGATAATACGCGCCCGGATAAAAACCCTGCGCCGCGCAATGTCGGATGTAGGAACGATCCGCCTTTGCCGCGAGCACATTCGCCAGCTCGGCCTGCTGATACTGCCCCACCCGCATGTAGATGTGCGCCGGCATGTGAACGAGATGCCCCGCCTGCGGCGCATAGCCCGTGAGCCGGTCGGCGGACGGAATCCCCTGCTCCGGATGCGGCCCAGCCTCGACCGCATGAATGAAGAAATGATTCGCGCCCGGATGATTGGGGTTGCGATTGATGACGTAGCGCAACGCCGCGAACGCTTCTTCCGTCTCCGGTTTTGGCGAACGGTCTTTCAGCCAGTAATCCCACGGCATCGTGTCCATCAACGCCTCGGAAAACATCACGTGCGCGTCGAGATCGTCGGGAAACTGTTTCGTCAGTTCGCGCATCGCGGCGGCGTAAGCCTTGTCCAGCGTGGAGCGGTCTTCCACAAACTCGGACTGATAGCGCTTCGCCATCGCATCAATGTAAGCCTGCTCGTTCGCGCTGGCCTTGGGTTTGAGCGTGATTGCCTGTTGCAATGCCTCCCACGCGCGCACATTGTCGTCCTTGTCCATCGGGCGATTCACATGCGGACCGCTCGCGTAAGCGATGCCCCAGTACGCCATCGCGCAATCTGGGTCGTACTTCAGCGCGCCGCGAAACGAACGGATGGCTTCCGTGTGATTGAACGAGTAACACAGCGTCAAACCTTGATCGAAATACCGCTGGGCCGTCTTCGATTTGGTGCTGATAGGATGATGATGCTTGCCCAGTCCGTCAAAGAGCGGGGCAACCTTTGCTGCGCTGGCGGCGAAAACAATTTCCGTGGAAACGAAAAACCCGGCGACCCCCACTGCTGCGATCTTGGTTATGATTTGGATTTTCATGGTCGTAATAAAGTGAGCCGCCATTGTAGAAAATCAACCGAAACCGTCTATGGAACTTTAGTGCCATATCCCAGCCCGTCGTCAGCACGCACTGGTAGTGTCCCTGACTGCATGGTAGGGACATCGCGCTGCGATGTCCCCGCCCGTAAAGCGGGCGGAACTGGCGCTGGCTCTACCAGCGTGGACGGCGCAGCGCGCCATCCCTACCAATTTAAGACAGCAATCGCACGGAGCCCCTTGCGGTTCAGCAGGGAATTTCCGAAGCTCATGCCACCACTATGTTCGGCCTAGATCCACAAAGCATCGTTGACCGCGTCAAAGCTTCCGGCCAGCCGCCGCGCGTGCCGACGTTGGGCGAATCGCTCCTGCGCGGCATGCTGGGCTTCACGCTTGTCAGCCTGGGCGGATTTGCCCCGTGGGTGCTTGCTGGTCGGTGGTTTTATCGCAACGTCGGTGAGGCAGGACTGTATGCGGTGTGCGCCGTCGTCTTCATTGGGCTGAGCGGACTGTTACTGCATCGGCTCATCATTGGGCCGGGTTCGCTGGTGCGGTTCTATAAGCTGTTCAGCCTGGCGTTCCTGGCCTATGCGGTCGCTTGGACGATTGCGTGGATGACACTTGCTCGCGTCACCGGCGGCGTCACGGCGGGCATTATTGGTTCGCTGGCGGGAATCGTCGCGATGGGCGCTTTGCTGGCTTGGGGATTCAAAACGCCCGAAGCCATGTTAAAAATCATTGTCGTGCTACTCGCCACCAACCTAGCCGGTTACTTTATTGGAGAATGGGCTTACAACGGGGTGCTGGCATTGAAGGAAGGAAACTCGCTCGGTATTGTGTTGGAAAGATCCACGCGCTTGATTTTATCCAAGGCTGCCTGGGGATTGTTCTACGGACTGGGCTTTGGCGCGGGCATCGGCTTTACATTCTTCGCCTGTCAGGCCAGAGCCAGGAAAATGATCTTGGCCACTTCCAAATGATTCCTTCACGACTTCACAGGCTTGCCTGTTTTCGCGAATCTTGACCCGACTTCTTCAACCAATCGCAATTGACCCTGACGGTAAAAAGCGGTTTTCTATGCGCGGTCAGATTTATGGATCCACAAAAACCCACGCTGGATGACTTGCGCATCAAGCGCAGCGACGCACCCAAATCGAATTTACCGCTCTGGCCGATCGCCATCGGTGTTTGCGTTTTGGCTCTGGTGGCAGTCGTGGTTTGGTGGTTCCTGCGGCCCAAAGCCATCGAGGTACGCACGGCGGTCGCCCGCGAAATTACCAGCAACGGTGGCGAGCGAACCGTGTTGAATGCCTCGGGCTACGTCACCGCCCGCCGGGCGGCCACGGCTTCCTCCAAGGTCACCGGCAAGGTCGTCGAGGTGCTCATCGAGGAGGGCATGAAGGTGAAGGAGGGTCAGGTGTTGGCGCGGCTGGACGATACCAACGTCAAAGCCAACTTAAATGTGGCGCAAGCCCAGTTGGAATCGGCGAAGCAAGGAGTGGGTGAAACCGCGGCGCAACTCAAACAGGCGGAATCGGAATTTCAACGCACCGCGGAGCTGAGCAAGCAAAGCATCGCGTCGCAATCCGACCTCGACAGCGCGGAGGCCAATGCCAAGACGTTTCGGGCGCGACTGGCCCGGCAGCAAAGCGACGTGACCGTGGTGGAGCGCCAGGTTGAAATGTGGCAACAACAGATGGATGACTTGATCATTCGCGCACCCTTCGCTGGGGTCGTCACGACCAAGGACGCCCAGCCGGGCGAAATGATTTCACCCGTTTCGGCCGGCGGCGGTTTCACGCGCACGGGCATCGGCACCATCGTGGACATGGACTCGTTGGAAATCCAAATTGACGTCAATGAGAGTTTCATCAATCGCGTCGAAGCCGGGCAACCGGTCGCAGCCACGCTCGATGCCTACGCGCAGTGGAAAATTCCCTGCCAGGTGATCGCCATCATCCCGACAGCGGATCGCCAGAAGTCCACAGTGAAAGTGCGGGTCGGGTTCGACCAGCTCGACCCGCGCATCCTGCCGGAGATGGCGGTGAAGGTGGCCTTCCGCGAAACCGGCGGCCCCGCCACGCCGGCCGGCCGGACGATCCTGTTGCCCAAGAGCGCGATCCGCCAGCAGGACGGGCGCGACGTGGTGCTCGTCGTGCAAAATGGCAAGGCGGAGCGGCGCGCGGTATCCGTGAACAGCGCGTCCGGCAACGAAGCGGTGATCGGTGCCGGCGTAGCCGCGGGCGAAAAGGTGATCGTAGATTCGCCCGCCGGGCTGGCCGATGGGGTCAAGGTGAAGGAGGCGAAGCCGTGAACCATTCAAGGTATGCATCTTGGCCGTACCCTGCACCCCGGTGGACAAGAGTTCCCCCCGAAAGTTGAGAGTGTTGTCCGCCTCCTTACGTCGGCGGCTACGGATGCGGTAGCGTTCGTCGCGCTGCGACGAACCCGCCCGCACACCCGCGGGCGGAACGAACCAGTGAGGCGCGCGACTCCGGCAAGTTCGTTGCGCCGCTGCACGCCGCACTCCTGGTCGCAGCGCGACCAGTTCCACCAAGTTCCACCATTGTTGGACTGCGCCGGCAGAGCGTGAGCGGCGACGGCACTTTCGGATGCGGTAGCGTTCGTCGCGCTGCGACGAACCCGCCCGCGCACCAGCGGGCGGAACAAACGGGAAAGACGCACGATACCGACAAGTCCATTGCGCCGCTGAACGCGCATCGGCGTCAGGATAAATTCATGAGCGTTTCCCCAAAGTTTTTACGGCGGCGGCGCTCGTACCGGCCATGATAATCCAATTGCCTCCCGAAGCTGGCGTGGAGCGGGCGGCGCCACGCTTCC
>JANOHH010000677.1:0-7618 GCA_031406395.1 Verrucomicrobiota bacterium
CGAACCTGGTTGGTGGGATGTCGCTGGCGGCAAACTCACGACATATCGCCTCATGGCCGAGCAGACGTTGGATTGGATTGTTGCAACATTGAGTCAGTCAGATGCGTTTCCGTGTCGCACGACTGATGAGTTGCTGCTTCCCGCCAGCGAGACGCAAAACATCAGCGGCATTCTCCCGCCGGAATTCTGTCGGCGCGTGGTCGAGCATTACTGCGCCCACGAGTGGGCGGTGCATCTCGACGACGTGATGGTGCGGCGGACGAACTGGCACTATTACCATCGCGATACGGCGCTGATGGCGGAACCCGTGGCGCATTGGATGAGCGAACTGTTCGGCTGGACGGACGAACACCGCGCCGCTGAACTTCAGCGCTATCGAACGGTTGCCGATTGCCAACTGGCGGAAGCCGCCGCACCCTCCGGCACGCCCGTGCCGCAAAATGATCAGCCGCGTCTTCCACTGGTTTAAGCCCGCGCCGCCCACGGCTCGGCGGCCGCCCGCCGAGGTGGCCCGGCTTTATCCCCAATACCGCTGGCGCGTCTTTGAAGCGGCGTTCATGGCCTACGCCATGTTTTACGTCGTCCGTAACAATTTCGCGCCCGTCTCCAAAGAAATCGGCGCGGCCCTGAGTTACGACAAGGCGATGATCGGCGACATTCTGGCCGGCACGGCCATCGCCTACGGCATCGGCAAGTTCGTGATGGGCTACTTCGCCGACCGCAGCGACGCGCGCAAATATGTGGCGGTCGGCATGCTCCTGACCGCCGCGCTCAATTTTCTGTTCGGCGCGACGACGAACTACCACGCCCACGTCCTGCTCTGGACCCTGAACGGCTTTGTGCAAGGCATGGGTTACGGCCCGTGCACGCGTGGTCTCTCGCATTGGTACAGCGCCAGGGAGCGCGGCACGATCTTCGGCGTCTGGAACGTCTCCCACAACATCGGTGGTGGCATCGCTGGTTATCTCGCGGCGAAATGCGCTTCGCTTTGGGGTTGGCAATCGGCTTTCTACGTGCCCGGCATCATCGCCACGCTCGGCGCGATCTATCTTTTCTGGCGCATGCGTGACACGCCCCAAGCCGAAGGCCTGCCACCCGTGGAGGAATACCAGAACGACTGGCCGCCCAACGAATCGGAAAGGCACGAACGCGAGCTGAGTTTTAAGGAGATGTTCCTGAAATACATCCTGCCCAACCGGATGCTCTGGGTGCTGGCTATTGCCAACATGTTCGTTTACATCGCGCGTTACAGCATGGTGGACTGGGGGCCGACGTATCTCAAGGAAGTCAAAGGCGCGTCCCTGACCGAAGGCGGCTTCAGTACGACGGTGATTGAATTTGCCGGTGCGGCGGGAATGCTGTCCATGGGCTGGCTCTCCGACAAACTCGGTGGCCGCCGGGGACGGGTGAGCACGCTCGCGATGATCCCCCTCCTGCTCGCGTTCTGCGGCATCCTGATCGTGCCGGCGGAAATGCTCTGGCTCGACATGGTGCTCTTCGCGGTGATCGGTTTTTTCGTTTATGTGCCGGTGATGTTTTCCGGCGTGATGTCGCTGGACCTGACTTCAAAGAAAGCGGTGGGCACGGCGGCGGGGTTCGTGGGCTTCTTTGGCTACGTCGGGCGGGTCATCCAAGGCAAGGGGCTGGGCTGGGTTTCGCAACATCACGGCTGGAACGCGGCGTTGGTTTCCATCGTGGTGTGCACGGTCATCGCAATGCTGCTGCTGGCCTTGCTTTGGAATGTCCGGCCCCGTGGGTGATGAGAAAGTCGTGACCGATCCCCCGTGGTGTTAGTCCATCCCTTCCTATCCCCGCTTGATCGTAATCTTTCTCTTACTCTTAATCCTTAGCCAAATTCATGCCGTCCTCCGGGTTTGCGCCAAAGGAATTGACTCCCCTGGGAACTTCACGGACAGTTTTCCAACCGCAATGAGCTGCCGCACCGTAACGGCCCGGAGAAATATCCGCCCGGCATGAACGAACCCAACGCCACCACCGGCGGGCCCGCCCCCGTCCGCGATCGCCGCTATGAATTTTGGCGCTGGCGGATTTTTGGCATTACTTGGTTGGCCTATGCGGGCTTTTATCTGACGCGCAAAGCGTTTTCCGTGGCGAAAAACGAATTGAAGAAGCCGGAGGTCATGGGCATGACCAAAGCCGACATGTCCTGGATTGACGGTGCGAACTCGGTCGCTTATGCGGTGGGTCAATTTGTCTGGGGACCGCTCGGTGACAAATTCGGGCCGCGCGTAATTGTTTTGGTGGGCATGCTAGGGTCGGTGACGACGGCGCTCGCCATGGGTTCCTCATCCACCGTCCTGCTGATGGGTGTGCTGTTTGCGCTTCAGGGCTTGTGCCAGTCCAGCGGATGGGCGCCGTTGACGAAAAACGTGGGCGAATTCTTTTCGCGACGGGAACGTGGCAGCGTGATGGGTTTCTGGTGCACGAACTACGCGCTGGGCGGCTTCGTGGCCTCGACGCTGGCAGCTTGGGCGGCGCAAAAATTCGGCTGGCGCTATGCGTTCTTCGTACCCGCCGGCGGCTTGTTTGGCATCTGGATTCTATTCCTCCTGTTTCAGCGCAATCGTCCGGAAGATGTCGGGCTGCCGCCGATTGAACAATATCACGGGGAAGCCGAGGAGGTCATTGATCCCGAAGCCACGCCGGCGCTGGAGCCTGAGGGCTCGTGGAAGATCGTGGTGGAGGTCATGCGCAACCAAATGGTCTGGTTGCTGGCGGGCGTTTATTTTCTGATCAAGCCCACGCGTTACCTGATGCTGTTCTGGTCGCCGGTGTACATCAACGAACTCCTCGGCACCGGCACGGCGACGTCCGGTTTCCTGGGCAGCTTGTTCGATCTGGCAGGTCCGCTCGGTAGCCTCACCGGGGGACTGATTTCCGACCGACTGTTCAAATCGAAACGCGTCCCGGTTTGTGTGATCACTCTTCTTGTCCTCGCGTTGTTGATGGTCACGTTTCGTTTCTTGCCCGCAACCCGGCTGGCGGTGGGCGCCGGGATGTTTGCGATTGGCTTTCTGGTCTTCATCCCCGACACCCTGATCTCGGGCGCGGCGGCCATGGATTTCGGGACCAAGAAGGGCGCATCCACCGCCAGCGGCATCATCAACGGATTTGGTTCCATCGGCCAGATCATCGGCGTCACCCTGCCCGGTTGGGCGAACAAGCTGGTCGGCCAGGGGCATGACATTTGGAATCCTATCTTTCTGTGGTTGGGCGTGGCGCTCGCGCTGGCCGGCTTGCTCATGGCCCCGCAATGGAATCGCGTGCCGCCCTCGGCGCCGGCGAAATCCTGAAGCCCCAAGTTCGCGAAGAGAAACAACACCAGGTAACTTTCGGTCGATCCTTAATTGCTTGATGAAACTTTACGATGATTCCAAGGCGCGGGCGCAGTTGCCGCTGACCTGGCTTTTCCCGCTGCTGGCCGTCCTCGTGGTGCTGGTGAGTCATCCCTGCTGCAGTGCGGACACGAAGGCCGGCGGAGACCCAGCCTTGGGAGCCGCCAAGCCCGCAGCGCGGACCGGGACGCTACGATTCGTCGAGCACCGCTCGTCCGCCGGCGTGTCCGCTCGCATCCTTGATGGGGAACGACCGATCTTCGAAGGCATCACTCGCGACGCCAGCTTGCTCCTCGTCCAGCCGACCGGTCGCTTCGCGATCAATTACCCGGAGTCCAAGTGGCAGGACGGAAAGCTAACCTTGCTCGGTGCCAACACCAATGGCCTCGCGTTTTCGGAATCCTTCCGAATCGTTACGTCCGATTTGATCGAGCGCTCGGTCACTGTCACAGCCACGACTGATCAACGGTATTTTCTGGATCTGGGCTGGGCCGTTGTGGTTGATGGCGGGTTCTATTCCTTCCTCGGCAAGGAAGAGACCACGAAGAGCTACACCCCAACCTGCGCCGGGCCGGAGTTCGGCGGCGGCTCGTACCAAACCTTCCCGTTCTTGGGCTGCCGCACCCGTAACACGCTTTACGGGATCGTCGGCGATTCTCCTGGTCTGTGGGAGAACCGGTGCTTCTTTCGCTTTGATGTCGAGAAGCGTGTGTTGTCGCTCGCCAACGGGGATGGCAGTGCCCGTCGCGTCATCACCATCCCGCGGGAACTGGATGCCACCACAGTGTATCGCACCACCTTCGATGGCTGGCAGCACATCGAGAGCGGGCAGACGCAGACCTGGAAAACCTGGATCTTCGCCTCGCCGGTGAAATCCCTTTACGATGTCCAACTGGCTGCGCACCTCGCGCTCGCCAATGCGAAAGGCTTCAATCAATCGGGCCTCGAAGCCATTTTACGCAACACTTCTTATCTGCTATTGCGGCGCAATCTGCTGCGCACCGAAAGCGATCACCTGTTCATTTCCGGCGTGGGCTATGGTTGGAAGCAGTGGGTCAGCGACGGCTTCTGGATGAGCCGCGGCTTGGATGATCCCGGCTACGATGCCCAGGCGCATGCCGCCGTTTTCTTCGAGCGCATCAATTATGAGGACAATGCGCAATACTATCTGATCTGGTCGGCCATCGTGAAACGCGCCGGTGGTGAATTGGACATGCGCACCGTCAATCGAGCCTACCGTTTCATTCGGGATCAGGAACGCGACGGACTTTTTATCCCGCCCCGGTTGATCGCAGATAAGCCAATCATGAAAACGTACCACGATCAGCTCCCGTACGATGACGATGACGCGCCGTCCTCCAACCAAGGGTTTCATTGTGGCGCGCTCCTGGCGGCCAAAGAACTCGGATTCCCCGTGACCGATGCGGACATTGATCGAGCCATCGCGGGCTACCGCCGCATGTTCAATGAAAAAGGTAGTTATTTTGCCACGAGTTTGAAACAGCAGAATCATGTCGGCCAGGACGCCCTTTACGGCGAAGTCCTGACGTTCGCTGTGTTCGGCCGGCGGTTGTTGGCGGATGACATGGTGCGCCGGCACCTTGAGACTTCGGTTCGCATCCAGACTCCGTATGGGATGCGGGTCATCTCGAACCCTGACGGCAGTTTGCTGGAAGGCCACAGCGGCACCTACGTGTTCGGCGGCTCGTGGTTTCTCAATGACGGCGCGAACTATCTGGATGGGTTGATCCACGGCATGGACCCGCAGTGGGTGGACGAACGTTTGCTCTGGCGGCTCGGCAAGGAACTCATTTACATGCCGGCGTTTCACGAGTCGCTTAATACCGTCAAAGGCCTGCCGCACGGTCATCACCTGTACAGCTGGAACTCGGGCTTTTGGTGGTTGCGTCGCGAGGTTCGCAAACGGTTGAATCTGTCGGGCTCGGATCCGCTCGAAGCGCAACTGGACTCCGAACTCGGCATTGCCCGCCACGACGGCTTTCTGCAACTCCACCCGGAAACGGCTCGCTTGCGGCCCAAAGAGTAAGCCGGGAAAGGGCCTTTGGATTTGCCACAAAGCGGCACAAGAAGCACAAAACACAGGGCAACGCGGAAAATGCTACGGGTCACGTTCATCACCTGCCGAGTGAACCATTCCGGTGTCCGGCAAAGCAAGTTCGACACAACTTCTTTGAGCCTTTTGTGCCTTTTTGTGGCTGACTAAACTGCGTTAGCAGGCTTAAGCCAGAGGCCGCCGAGGTTGACGCCGAGGAATGCCAAGGCGGATTTTCTTTGCGGCCTTTGCGAGAACCTTTGCGGCCTCTGCGTTTAATCGGGCAGTGCTGCTTGCGCCATATTGTGGCAAGGCAAGGGATGCGTATTGGTTAACCAAAAATACGCAATCGGATCAATGCAGTGGCCAACGGTGCGCCGACGCGTAGATTGCAAACCGTGGTGTCCCTTTACCCGCTCGGTGAATCGCCGAAGCTTGTCGTATGCTGCACCGCTCCCGCTGCCGGTGGCTTGGGGCGGGGCACGCCGCTTGCCTTTCGGACATCATTTTCTTAGGCTCAGCCATGTTCAAAAATTTGCGCAAGCCTCTCCCGGTAATGGCCACTCTCTTCGTGTTGGCCGCTCCTCTCCTTGGCGTCCTCCCGGCCCTCGGTGCGGAAACCCCGAGCGCGTGGCAAAGCGATCCGCTGGGGTGGGTGGACATTCTTCCCGCAGCGGATCTCAAGGGCTGGTATCGGGTGTCCGTGCCGCCCACTGGCCAACTGGGGCGGGAACAATGGCATGTGGATGCTGAGAAAAAACTTTTGATCTGCGACGGCGACGGTGGGCATGACATGCTGTTGTTGGACAAGGAAGTCGGCGACGCCATTTTTCACTTCGAGTTTCGCTACACCAAAATCGAGGGCAAAACGGGTTACAACAGCGGCGCCTACGTGCGCAATTCCAAGGACGGCGCGATCTGGCATCAGGTTCAATTCGGCGACGCCAACGCGGGCTTCCTGTTCGGCCAGACGCTGGGCGCGGAGGGCCAGAAGAAATCGTTCAATTTGAGCAAGCAGGTTACGGACATGCGGGTGAAACCGGCGGGCGAATGGAACACGCTGGAGATCACCGCCCGGGGCAAAGTGCTGACGCTCTGGGTCAACGGGGCGGTCACGTGTCAGTATGAAGATTGCGGCGCTCCGAAGGGCTACCTCGGCTTGGAGAGCGAAGGCTACCGCATAGAGTTCCGCAACTTGAAATTGAAAGCGTTACGCTAAGTCTCGTACCAGCGGTGGCCAAGCTACACCGCTGGCGTTGAGTTCATTCCGTCCCACGCTTCATTCAGGGTGTCACCTTGACAGTGGTGCTTAGCGTCCTATCCTTGCAGCCATGTGGTGGGCTGACAATTTTTCCCCGGTACGACACTTGGCCTCAGCCAGGCGAATCTCCCTTTTCAAATTCATTTGCCCAGTTGCCATCGTATATTTATCCCTCAGTTTAGGTTTCGCCCAAAGCGGCGCTTCCTACACGGCCCATCGGCGGATCGACACGATCACCGTGGACGGGAATCTCACTGAGGCTTCCTGGGCTGGCGCCGCCAACACCTCCGTCTTTACGCTCTGGAATGGCAGCAACGCGCCCGTCGCGCTGCAGACGAGCGCAAAGCTGATCTGGGACGATCAGTACCTGTTCCTCGGGTTCAACGCCAAGGACCCGGACGTTTATGCCACCTATACAGGTCGCGACCGGAGTTTGTGGGAGCAGGATAATTTCGAGGTGTTCGTGACAGTGCCCGGCACCACCGGCTACGTTGAGGTGGAAGGCAGTCCTACCGGAGCCATCTGGGATGGTTTGTTCACGGCCGTTCTCCAAGGGCCTCAAGGCAGTTACAACTTCACGAACCTCCAGCTCGCCGCCCGCATCAACGGCACCTTGAACAATGCCACAGACCAGGACATTGGTTTCACGGGCGAGATTGGGCTGCCATTTTCGGACATCTATCAAGGCGTCCCGGGCGGGCACCCCACCAACGGCACGCAGTTGCGGTTGAACCTGAATCGTATCAATTGGAATACCCCGGCTGTGCAGGGCGGCCCTGGCGTTACGGGCAGTGACACGTATTACGCCTGGTCACCTGTGTCCGGAGCGAGCCCCGCCTTCCATCAGCCCACGAAGTTTGGCACCGTGACGTTCTCGACCAATTCCGTGCCGGCGCCCGCGTGGATGTTCACGGCTCAGACACTTTCCGACACCAACTTGGTGTTCAG
>JANOHH010000713.1:0-6417 GCA_031406395.1 Verrucomicrobiota bacterium
GCAACGACGACGCCGTCCGAGACAGCCTGAGTGACTACCTCATGGCCAAGGGCTGGCGGGTGGACATTGACCACATCGAGCGCGAAGCAGGCCAACGCTTCCGTTTCTCGGTGTCCGATAACGGCCCCGGCATCCCCAAGGATCAATTGGCGCTCATCTTCGGGCGTTTCCGCCAGGTCGATGGATCGAGCACCCGCAAGCACGGCGGCACTGGCCTTGGCCTCGCCATCTGCAAGGAGCTGGTCGAAATCATGGGCGGCGAGATCGGCGTCGATAGCGTGTTCGGCGAGGGCGCGACGTTCTGGTTCACGCTCGATCCGCCAACCCTCTTGTTCAGGGTATCACCTGGAGACGGTAGAACCTTTGCGTTGCGCCAGCCGGATTATCCACAATTGACGCATTGTTTCCTGTTGCGGTGACTTCCGGGAACAGGTCTACCCACTCGGTGCTGAAATCGGATCGATACTGGACCCTGTAGGTCACACCGTTGATCGCGCTCCACAGAATTACAACATGGTTTGGAGCTTCAACCGTAACCGAAACGATCGAGGGTGAAGCGACACCAGGCTGGGGTTTGATGAAATCCCGCTCACCGTCAGGCTCCCCGCCGGTGTGTCCGCGTCATCAACCGTAAATCGAAATGGCCCCACCGATATTCCCATCAACGTCATTTTGTCCGAAATCGCCGAGATCGTTGGTGGTGCGCCAGCACTTGCCGTCGACGCACCAAACAACGCGGAGGTCAGCGCGATTAGAGTGATAAAGGTCGATTTTCTTGATGTTGTTGCCATTTTTTGTTGTTTCGATGGTTGGCGCGTGAAGCCCCACACTCCTGCCCTCGCCAGCGGTTCGCGCGATACGATGGACATAAGGTGACGCTTAGAGGCCCACATTCAACCGGATAAAATACGGAAGTGATCCCGGCAAAACACCCGCTCCGCCAGCCAATATTTAACCGGTCTTTAATTGACAGGCGGCTTGGCACCTCCGTGCATAAACCATGCGGGCGCATGGAAAACTGTCTCGCCACTTTATAATCAAGGAAGAACCATACGGTAGAAACGGGACGTCTGATTTGTCGCGCCCAGGTCGTCAAATTGAAAGACGCCAGTTTCTCCCGTTGCGACCGCTCCAATCGGCTGCCAGTCATTCAGGTTATCCGATGCCTGCAATATGTAGACCACGTTTGTGTCGCCCTTGCCAGCTATCTGAATGCTGTTATCCAGTAGTCGAAGGATGGTTGTGATTCTAAAGCTAGCCGGCGTGGTGACCGTCAGCGTGCCGTTGGACAGCACCAAGCTGTAATTGGTGTCGCTCCCGCCAGCCAGTTCGATCGCATAAAGCCCAGTGGGACTGTTGGTCTGGGCCAGTGTGCTGGCCGTGGGCAGTGCCCCCAGCTTGCTCATGTCCTCCCCGCCGACGAACCCGCTGAAAGTGACGGTGAACACCGGATTGGTCTGCCCGAACACACGACTCTTGTCGTCGGCCTGTGCCAGTAACTCCTTCTTGGCAATCGTCAGATTGGCCCCCACGTAAGTCAGCGCGTAATTAGTACCCGCGCTCAACGCATCTTGCTGGATTGCGTAATCCCCCACATTCTCACCCCCAACCCGACTCAGCCCACCACTGAAACTGTCCGTACCGAACAACGTCCCGCTGCTCACTTGATACGTCAACGCTGGATCCGCCGCCCCATAATCCTTGCTCTGCGCGTCCGCCGTCACCGTGATCGGACGTTGGGTGACGGTGAGGGTACCGTTGGAAAACGTGAGCGAGTAATTGGTCGAACTCAGCCCCGCCGGCGTGATCGCATACGTGCCAGCCGGACTGGCCGGCCCGGCCACCGTGCTCAAGCCCAACGTCCCGCCCAGGACGCTGGCATCTTGCCCGTTGACAAAACCGCTGTAACTCGCGCTGAAACCCGGGTTGGCCTCCCCATACACCCGGTTCGTATCGTGCGCGGTAATTGTCAGCGCCGCCGCGGTGACCGTAACGCTCACCGCACTGCTGACCGGATTGTAATTGGCCGTGTCACTCGGCGTGTAGGTCACGCTCTCCAAACTGGTCCCCGCAGTGAGTACCGTCGCCGGCGTCGTGAAGGCGAAGCTGCCCGCCGGCGTCGCCACCCCACCGCCCAATGCCGCCGCCGTCAGCGCCTGCCCGTACGTGATCGCACCCGCCACCGGCCACGTCGTCACCACCGCTTCGGCCTGGTTCACCGTCACGCTCACCGTGCGGGTGGCAGAGTTGTAATACACCGTGTCCGTGGGGGTGAACGTCACCGAGAGCACTTGCCCGATGCCCGCGTTCAAAATCGCACCGGACGCCGGACTGTAAACAAACGTGCCAGACACACTCGCCGTAGCGTTTAACTGCACCCCGCCCAGCGCCTCCCCATACGTGATCGCCGGAGGGTTTTCCCAAGTAAGGGTAGGTGTCTGTTTTGTTATCCCCACCGGGATGTTCATATCGCTCTGGATCTCCGCCGCACTGAGCGCCCGGTTGTAAATCCGCACTTCGTCGATGACGCCGTCGAAATAAAAGCCGCCGGTTCGCCGCCCAATATTCACGTTCACCGCCGAGTTGACCTGCGCCGCCGGTATCGTCCCCACCAACGTGCCGTTGTCCAACACCCCATTAACATAGATGTCCAGCGTCCGCGCCGCCGCATTGTAAACGCCGGCTACGTGATACCAGACGTTTAGCGAGCGGGTCGTAACGCTGTAGCGCTGGGTTCGTGCGCTCGCGCTTCCGGACACCCCAACGCCAAACGTATGCGGCCCGGTGTCCGGACTCGTCTTGAACTGCCACCCGGAGGTGTTGTCCGATTTGGCGACAATCTGTCCGTCATCCGCCGGGTTGGCCGCCGCCTTCACCCACGCGCTCCACGTCATACTCCCCGTCAGTTGCAACGCCGGCGGATTCCCCAAATCCACATAGCTGCTCGTACCATTGTAACTCAACGCGCCCCCATACTTCCCGCCCAGCGTCCACACCGCCCCATTGTTCGTACCAGTAATCCCGTTGCCGGACGCATCGCTCACCGTCGGCCCGCTCCCCTCGTTGAACCCATACGCCGCCACCAGGCCCGCCGCCCCCGGCGGTGGATCCAACGTCGTCGCCGAAACCACCCCGGAATAGGCGCCCACGTTGCCCGAAAAATCCACCGCCGCCAATCGATAGTTGTACTGCGTCTGCCCGCTCAAACCAGCGTCGGCGTAAGCCGTTCCGGTCGCCGACCCCACCACTCCAAAGCTCGTCGACCCCGCACCCTGACTTCTTTCAATCTGATAGCTGGCGACGGCGCCATTGTCCGTGGCTGCCGCCCAACTCAGATCCACCCGGCCCGCGCCCGGGGTCGCCGTCAGTGCCGTTGGCACCGTCGGGGGCTCATTGTCCACCAGCACCTGAAGGTTCACATTGGTGGTCCCGGTCAGGCCGGTGCTGTCGGTGGCTGTCAACAGGATCTCGTACGAGAAAACCCCAATGGTGCCGTGATTCTCCACCTGAAAACTGCCTTGGGCGCCGGTGGTCGAAGCCACGACATGCACATGGGTGTCGTGGTGCAACAGGACGCGCCATTGCAGCGTGCTGGCAGCAATCACCCCGTCCTCCGCATCCGTGGCCGAACCTTGAAACGTAATCACCTGGCCGGGCACATAGCCGGCGCCATTCGCCGGGCTCACGATGTTGGGGCTCGGCGGCAGGCTGCCCACCGTCACTTTAACTGTCGTTGAAGACGACAAGCCGCTGGTGTTCTGTACCGTCAACTGCGCCGTGTAATTCGTGACGCCGGCGGCCACGTACGTATGCGTGGGATTCGCCGCTGTTGATGTGCCTCCGTCACCGAAATTCCACGCATACGTCAAGCTCCCCCCTCCGGAATTGGTCGAACCCGCGCTGGAAAAACTTACTTGTAAAGGGGAGTACCCGGAACTCGGATTGGCCGACGCCACGGCCGTGGTTCCGTTGTACCGAATCCGTCGAATCTGCCCCGAATTCAGATTGACCAGATACAACAGTCCGTCCGGCCCCTCCTCCAGACAGGTCGGGCCGGCTAGACCAGTGGCAAACGGAGCCGCGCTGACATACCCCCCATTGCTGTCCAATACCAGCCGATGAATCCAATTCCCGCTGTAATCCATGTAAAAATAGTTGCCCCGGTAGAGGTTCGGATACTGCGTCCCACGATAAAAATCCCCACCCACCAGACAGGTGCCGCTCTGGCCCAGATCCCCAGTGCCATGCGCGTAACTGCGCAACGGAAACACCAGGTTGGCCGGATCCGGGGCCGGCATGTACCCGGCATACTCGGAGATCTCGCCGGCCTCATAATACGGCCATCCCAAGTTCTTTCCGCGCCCGCCGCGATCCAATTCCTCCCAGTAGTTCCATCCCACATCGGCGATATAGGGCTCCCCACTGACCGGATGCAGGCTGAACCGATAGGGATTGCGCACCCCGTAACACCACACCTTCGACCGGTTGGAATCCGTCCCGTCATAAAACGGATTGTCCGCCGGCGCGCTCCCGTCAGCATTGATCCGGAAGATTTTTCCCCGGACACTATCCAGATCCTGCGCGCTCCGTGCGATCAAATCCAAATAGCCCGGATCGGCCCCGTCCCCGTTTCCAAAAAACAGGGTCCCATCGGACGCAAACCGAATGGTGCCGACACTATGTGTCCCTGCGGCTGAAATCGGCATCCCGCCCATCAGGATGACTTCGCTCCCCGCCAGCATCACATCCGGATTGTTGGGATTGGCGGTGACCCGCACGAGCCGAGATGTCTTCGGGTTTATATCATTCGGATTGGACCCGGGCTCATACACGTAGGTGAGGTAGACATAGCCATTGCTCGCGAAATTGGGATCGAAAGCCATCCCCAGCATCCCGTTGTCATAGGAGCGGTTCACCTTGGCACTGAAATCCAGAAACGGCTGCGTGTGCAAAGCCCCATCGTGAAAGATCCGGACGATGCCATCCTTCTGCCAGATGAACATTCGCCCGTCCGGCGCCCAAGTAACGCCCACCGGAGTATACGCCGGTAGTGTCGTCACCAGTTCCGAAACAAATCCCGAATCACTGAAGACCTCCGCGGAGTGGACCGGCGGCACGCCCCCCCCAGCCAAGACGCACGCCCCCCACAGGGCAGCGCCGGTAACCCTCACCGCCTTCCCCCAACAATACCCTCGACGGTTGACCCCGCCATCCGCGCCATCAAGGCGGCCACCCACAGGTAAATTCAATTTGTTGTTCATAAGGTCAACTACCACGGCATACCCGAGCCGGGTTGGAGGCTCGCCGTCGACAAGAATTCCATGCTTGCGAAATGTTGTCGATGGAGGGGCGGGGAGAAGTCGGAGCTCTCTTTCACAGCCCGCCTTGGAAATAACCCTCCTTCACCTGTCTTGCGTTGGAAAGTCGCTTTCCTCTCAAAATGTCCACCCCAAAGAGGAGAGAGGGGTGGAAAAGTTTTCACCTGTCCACCTCGCCCGTCCGCCATATCAAAGCAAGCCCACCCCGGAAACCAGTTCGGATTACAATCCGGTTTTCACCCGATAAAGCCGCTGGAACTGGTCCACAGCGTTGGTGTCAGCGACCTGCACAATCTCCCCGGTGCCGGGGATATTGGTCGCTACTGACAACTAGGAGCCAACCGCCAGATCCGACCTGCATCGCAGTTCGTATTTCTGCCCTGAAACCGTTTTGAAGCCCGACTCCGTGATTAGGGGTGGGGTGAGGTTCAGGACAGACTCCGTCTCCAGTATCCACACCCAGTCGCCTTCACCGTTCGCGTTGGTGCCCGGAGGCGAAAGATCTCAAGTGCCGGTGTTTGCAAACGGCGAGCCACTAACGATGACGGATGTTCCCACCGCGGCATCAAACCACCAGGCCTTGGTGCTCCCGGTCATCTGGGTGAGGTGCACGGTAACCGTTCGGTGCGTCGGCAGGTAGCAGAGCGCCAACGTCCCATCCACGGTCCTCGCCGCGGTGGCGTGGTCGCTCTCATTGACACTGCCGGCGTCGGTAAACGTTTCATACCCAGTAGTCACCACGGATTGGTCCTGGTCAGGAATCAGTTCGTACCAGGCCCGCGATTCGAAAAGCTCCTTCAAATACCCCGTTTGAATGGTGCCAGGAGTATTGAGGTTCGTATCCCGCCCCAGGCTCATCTGCCAAGTGTGTGTGTTGCCATCCATCTAGCCGAAGGCACCACTAAAAATAGACCAATAAGCTCGACACCTCAAGTTGGCCCTGCTGGTGCAGTTATTCAATTTTAGACTTTGCTGGGGGAAAAAACGCCGGGGATTGCACTGCCGCTGGTAATCAATCCCTTCGAGCCGGTCAGTTTCCGCGCGGTGCGCCTGGTTCTGAATTCACATTCTTTTGTTCTGGGACAGATTCATCGTCCAC
>JANOHH010000729.1:0-1132 GCA_031406395.1 Verrucomicrobiota bacterium
GCAACGACCGTCGGTTCGAGAAATTCGCCGGACTGGTCATGCGCCTGAAGCAAGGCTTCCAAGTTTCGGCGCAGCTCGGGCTGGCCCGCGCAAGCCTGATCGAGATAGGCGGCGCGCTCGGCCGGGGTGCGGCATTTCAGCGCGCCCTCGAACAGCGTTTCATCGGGTAAATCGGAGGCATTCATGGTTCAAGCAAGAAACGGTAGTGGTGCACGTACATTTTGCGATGCCGGTGGGGCGAGCGTCCTCGCGAGCCGGCTCGTCCGTAGCCTCGCCCCACCAAATGGTCACACTACCACGGCGGTTAACGCAAAGACGCCAAGAGGCAAAGGCGCAAAGCAAACCCGAATCCGGGTAGCAAGCCGAGGTCCGGTGATTCACAGGGCGCATCAAGGACCACGCCCCTGGAAATCTTGCCGTCTCGGCACTTTTGCACTGCATCAATGAGGAATCACTCATATCCGACAAGAATATTTAGCCGCAAAAGAACGCACAGAACGCAAAATGGAAATGCTTCTTTGTGCTCTTTGCGTTCACTTGCGGCTATGCATTTGGTTGCGGCTTCGCGCCTTCGCGCCTTTGCGTTGATTCAGTTGTCTTTCTCAGGTTCAAGCGATGTCTTCATTCTCACATACGAGATTCGCGTCCAAAACGGATCACGGTCGTTGAATTCATGGCATCAGGAGCGCGGACAGCTTTGTCCGCACTTGGGCAGCGGACTCTGCCAAAACGCGGACTCAGCGGTCCGCGCTCCGATGTTTTGCTTCACTTGCGCTGGGAATTGATCTCATTAAACAACCAGGCCCGCGCCAACGCCCAACGCCGTTTGGCCGTCGGCTCCGAAATGCCGAGCGCGGCGGCGGTTTCCTCAACCGTCATCCCCACGAAATAACGCAACTTGACCAGCTCAGCTTTGGCCGGATCCGCCAGGGCGAGCCGATCCAACGCGTCATTCACCGCCAGCAATTCATCGTCATTGGCCGGGGCGGCAATCTCCAGGTCGTTGGCATCCACGCGTTGTTGGCCGCCGCCGTGGCGGAGCGCCTGCTTGCGGCGGGCATGATCAATCAGGATATGGCGCATCGCTTCGGCCGCGGCGGCGAAGAAATGGGTGCGGTTTTGAAACTGCGCT
>JANOHH010000746.1:0-3534 GCA_031406395.1 Verrucomicrobiota bacterium
CCGAACGAAAGGGCATCGAAAAGATCGACGGCATTGAAGTCGGTTTTCTTGTAGCCCTCGCGTTTGAAGGCCAAGACGGCATTCGGCCCGGCCTCGACCCCGCCCTCGATGAGCCGCGTGAAGTGAACGCCGAGAAAGGGAAATTGCGGGTCGGGCACGGGATAAATCAAGTGCTTCACCAAATGCTGCCGCGCAGGCTTGAGTTTGTAGTATTCGCCGCGGAACGGAACGATACGCACCTCCCGTTTTTCGCCCGCCAGCTCGCTCACCCGGTCGCAGTGAAGACCGGCGCAGTTCACCACGAAATCCGCCTCGAACTCGCCCGCGGTCGCCACGGCCACCCAGCCCGTACCGGTCGGCTTGAGTTTTGTGACATGCGCGTTGGTGACCACTTTGCCGTCTTGCTCCGAAATCCGCTTGAGCATCGCCTCGCAGACTTTCGGATAATCCACGATGCCTTCCTGCGGGACCCGCAAGGCCGCTACCCCGCCAACGTGAGGCTCAATCTCCCGCATTTCCTCGCGGTTTAGCCATTGCAACCCTTGCAAACCATTTTGCTGCCCGCGCTCGTGGAGATTTTTTAGTCTTTGCACCTCCGTCTCGTCCACAGCCACGACGAGTTTGCCGCAGATTTCATGGGGCACATTGTTGTCGCGACAGAATGCGATCATCTCTTGCACGCCCTGGACCGCCATGCGCGCCTTGACCGAGCCGGGCTTGTAGTAAAGGCCGCAATGCAGTACCCCGCTGTTATTGCCGGTTTGGTGCAGACCCACCTTGGCCTCCTTCTCCAAAACCGTGACCCGGGCGCTGGGAAATTTCTTACCCAGCTTGAGTGCCGTTCCCAACCCCACGATGCCGCCGCCGACGATAATGATGCGTTGATTACCCATAATTCTGAGGGCGATGCTGGGGCAGTCGCAATGTTGCGGTCAAGGAGAACATCGAACCCGGCGCGTCATCCATCGGCGTTTCGGCCTGGAGGCAGCCATTTCTACCACTTGGAATAAACCATCCGCTTGGCCTCAATGAAGATGTAGGCAACGAAACGGAAGACGCGCCGCAACAGCGGATTGTCCGGCCACATTTGGGCGTTTTCCTGGCTGAGTTTTTCCGCCTCGTCCGGTTTTCCGGTCGCGCGCAGACAGTCCGCTTTGAGAAGATTAACAAACTTGGTTCGAATATCGGAATAGGCCACTAACTCTAAGACCACCATGGCTTCCTCGAAGCGTCCAGCTTTGATCATGACCCGGGCCTTGGCCAGGAGCCGGCCCACCGCCTTGGCTTCCAGATTGAAATATCGTTCATCCAGCGTTTGCCTTTGTTCCGGGGTCAGGTTCGAGTGCCGCTCCTCGCGGAAAATCGCATACAGGTCCGAGAAATTTTTGCTCTCTTCGTGAAACCGGTGAATGACCGACCGGCTGTGGTGTTCGATTTGTTCCCGTTCGGGGCAGGGTTGCGGATGGATTTGCTTGAGCAGTTCTTTGGCGGTGTGAATCCGCTCGTCCAGCGTGTGATTGTAAAAGCCCGTCCAGAACGCCACGTTGCGCATCCGCGGCGTCTTGCCCTTGCCGCCGATCAAACCCAGCTTAATGGGCAACTGCTCGCGCCGACCAATGATCTGCCCGATTTGATCCAGCCACGTGTCGTCGAACCAAAACGGAAAATACGCCGTGCTGAAGCGCCCCGTCACCGCCATCCATTCCGCGCTCAAAATCATCTGGAACGTCGGTTCGTGCAGTTCGGGGTCATGCGGATGGGCGACCAGGATGCGATCCGGATATTGGTTGAAGGCTTTGCGGATGATGTCGTCCCAGCCGGGCGTCACAAACAGCGTGTCGTCCGCGTGCAACATGAAAATACCCGAACCCGAGGTGCAGGCCCGCCAGGTGAGATTGTGAATCTCGCCGAGGCTCGCCGCACTTTCACCCACGACCCAATGAATCCCAAACGAATACCCTTTGAATTGCCCGGCCTGGATGGCATCCAGGGTCAACTGATCGTCGTGGTCAATGTAAAGCCACACCGCCACTTTATTTTTTTGGGCGATGGTTTGTTCCAACGAGACGAACACCTGCGCCAGCATTTGCGGCCGGCCGCGCGTCGGCAACAACAGACTGATGTGATCCCGGTCGGTGACGGGCGGCGGATTTTGTTTCAACGAAATGAACATGCGTGGGTGGGATGTGTTTCCATGAAGATTTCTTGCCGCAGCAAGCTATCTGGAGTGAGCCCGGCAATTCAAGGTGCAAAATTTCGGCCCGAGGATGGCGATCGACCAAGCAGAACCGCAAGCAGAACCGCAATTGACGATGCCGGGGCCGTGCCCTAGCATTGAAATAATGAAAGCGAGTGAGTCCTTATGCGAATGAAATCCTTCAAGCCGAACTGCAACCTGAGCACGATTCAGGACGGTCGGGGCGCCATTTTCTCCTTTGTGCCGGATGCTCCCATCCTGGAATGGACGCATCAGTTCATCAAGGCGGGCAAAATTCGCGGCAATCACTGTCATCCCGAATTTGATGAATACATCCTGTTGGTGGATGGGGTGGGCGTGGAAGTCGAGAAGGATGCGGCGACCGGAAAGGAATCGTTCATCTACATGAGCAAGGGCGAGTGCATTTTTATTCCAGCCAACACGTACCATGTGTTTCTGGCCATCAACGATTGCCAGTCGGTTTCCTTTCTGACCAAACGCTGGGATGACTGCAAAGTGCCGATTCGCCATCAGAACCTCGGTATGGGCGAGGGGGATCATGGTGATCCCAAGAGCGCCTTCTACAAGGAACAGAACAAGGCGACCCCGCACGTCCAATAAGTTCCCTCCGCATGTCGCCCGTTCGCTTCGGTATCATCGCCTGCTCCAGCGTGGCGCGCCGGCGATTCTTGCCGGCGCTGGCAACTTCCAAGCTGGCGCAACTGGTGCATGTCGGGAGTCGCGACCCCGCCAAAGCCGCGCAGTGCGCCGGCGAGTTTTCCGCCGCCAAATCCGGCGACTACGAAGCCGTGCTGGCGGATCCCGAAGTGGAGGCCGTTTACATTTCCACGCCGCCCTCGTTGCATGAGGAATGGGTGCGCAAAGCGGTGGCAAAAGGCAAACATGTGCTGTGTGAAAAACCGGCGTTTGACGATTTCCAGGCGGCGGTGGCCGTCGTGGATCGCTGCCGCGCGGCTGAGGTTTGCCTGGCGGAGGGCTACTCGTTCCGGTGGCATCCCCAGCACGCGGTTGTCCGTTCGCTCATCGAGCAGGGACGCATTGGACAAGCAAAGTTTTTCTTGGCGACACGCACGCCGGATCCTCATGTATCTCGTTCGTTGCGAGCCGATCGCGTGATCTGCACCAACGTTTCCTTCGGCAGCTCCGCGCTGGGGTCAGGCGCCGACAACGGCTCGACGACCAATTCGAATCGTCCGTGATCAAAAGGTTTGCCCTCGGCAGGGGTGGTTGGCACGAGGCGCTCGCGTTTGCCCTGAGCAGCCAATCTGCGGGCGCGAAAATGACAATAGGGGGTTGTTTCCCGGTTTGCCGAAAAG
>JANOHH010000791.1:0-1773 GCA_031406395.1 Verrucomicrobiota bacterium
CCCCAACTACGTTTAGCCGGTGCGGTGTGGAGGCGGCGGGGGTGGTGGAACGGATCGCGCTGCGCGCCTTCGGGCCGCGTCCAGCGGCCCGCCCGTGGCACCGCCCGTTTCGCCCGCTCTGCGCGGGCGGAGTGCTCGCAGCGCGAGCACTCCCACCACCCGGGTTGACCGCCGCTTCCGGTCGCGCACGGAGTGACGCGCCCTATCTGCCTACCTCCATGCGAGCAGGAGCGTCGAGACGTAACGCAACTGCCCTGTCTCCGTACTAGCCGTGCCCGCTTGGTTCTGCTTTTTGTTTGGTTCGGGTTGTTCGCGGTTTGAAAGCTCCGGTCTGGCTGGGGCCTTTCCCCGATGCAGCGCCTGTCGTTCGGGGACGGGCTCGTCCCCGGATGGGACGTTGTTTCGGCAAAGCTCTTGTAATTGGCATGGAGAATGGCACGGCACCTGGACTGCTAAGAATCGGCACTACACAAGTGTCGTTGTTATGAGGATGTACTTCACGGAGGAGGCGGCAGTGGTCGATGGCAGCAAGCTTACCATTCGCTCAATCCCTAGCTCTCCCGGACACGCTGCGGCTGGTTTTACACTGGTCGAGGTGGTGATCAGCCTCGCCATTCTGGGCCTCGTCATGGGTGGGGTGTTGGGTTGCTACATCATGACCGCAGAACGTGCCGAATGGAGCGCTTACTCCCTGGCCGCGCACTCGGTGGCCATGCAAGGGGTCGAACAGTCCCGCGCGGCCAAATGGGATCCGCAAGCGTGGCCGAAGGTCGATGAACAGGGGATCACCAACTACACCCAGATTGAAACCCTCGACGTGCCGGTCGCGGGCGAACCAATTTATGCGACCAACTTTGTCCAAATCCTGACGGTGTCCGTCAATCCGCCGCTCCGCCAAATCCGTTCCGATTGCGTCTGGCCCTTTACCCGGGGCAAAGTATTTACCAATACCGTAATTACGTTGCGGGCCCCCGACCAATGAAACTGAAGGTAAATCCCTCGTTCCGACCGCGCGGGCAGGGCGCCGCCGGGCGCGCTTTCACGCTGCCGGAATTAATGATCGTGATGGCGATCTTCTCGCTGGTCTTCGCCGGATTAATTTCCGCGCAGATCTTTGGGATGCGGATGTTAACCATTTCGGAAACCAAGCTTTCTGCGACGGCCACCGGGCGGCGGGCGCTCAATGCCGTGCGGGACGAGATTCGGGCCGGCAAGATATTGGTTGTCGGCAATGGCGACCACAGCACGTTCACCCCGATTGCCGATAACACACCGCAAATCGGCAATGCCTTGGAAATCTATCCCACGACCAACACGGCGAATTATGTCCGTTATTATCTTGACCAGGGTGAAGAGCGGCTGAAACGCGTTGTCAGTGGCAGCAGCAATATTCAAGTCGTCGCTAATTTCATAACCAATGAGCTGGCGTTTTCGGCCGAAGACTTCCGTGGCAATGTCCAGACGCGGAATCGCAACAACCGGGTGATCCGGCTGAATCTGGAGTTCTATGAATGGGGATATCCCATCGCGTCGGTCGGGAGCGGTAGGATGTACGATTATTATCATCTGCAAACCCGCATTTCGCGCCGGACCATTGAATAAGCGCCGGAGGAGGAATTTATGCGTAGCCAAAATCCATCAACCCAGCGAGTCGAACACGGTTATGCCCTGATGTTGACGATGCTCTTGGTCGCCGTGACTTTGCTCGTGCTGGGCAGTGTCGTGTCGTGGACATCCATGGAGGCGGGACTCACTTCGCGCAACAATCTTTAC
>JANOHH010000798.1:0-2087 GCA_031406395.1 Verrucomicrobiota bacterium
CATAAAGCCCGAGGAACTGTTTCCGGTATTCGGGATCGTTTCCGGAAAGCCGCTGCCGGAGCCGTTCCAACGGAACGGCGCCGTGTTGAAAACGACGTTTCGGAAAAGTCGGCATTTCGAACCCGGTTATGGCCTTCACGCCGCGCCCGACGATTTCGCCCTTGAGTTGATACAGCTTTGCCACGGAATATTGGGTGAGCGCGATGAACGGAATCCCTTCGGCCTGCTCGATGACTGCCGGGCGCGTGAACGGGCTGAAACCTTCGAAATGCAAATGATGAGCCGGGGCATAGGTGCGCGTGTAGGAACGGCTTAATCCGCCGGAATAAGTCAGTGAGTGTTTGATCGTGCCCAAGCCCCAACCCTCCTGGTAAAGCAGACGATTGTTCACCACGCTATTGATCGTCAGTTCAGGATTCTCCTCGATCGGATAGTCCTTCAAATTTTCATCGCCGCCGTCGCCATCAATGAGGAACTTCCAGTCCGGGTACCGCGCGCGGATGCCGCGGCAAAGAGCCAGCGCCATCGTGCCCGACTCGACGTCCAGCGCCTTGTAATCCTCGACGATCCGAATGGTCTCGAGCGGATCCAGCAACGCCGGATCGGCTTCAATTGGCTCCAGAAAGAGTCCCAGCCCCAGTGGGTCGAGGAAGGCCCTGGCCTGATGCAGATCCGGTCCGCCTTCCATCGCGAGCGTGAAGGCCTTCAGCCGGGCGGGGTTCATCCCCATCTGCAGCAGGCAGTGGTACGTGACCAGAAATACCGCGCCGCTGTCGATGCCGCCGGAGAAGCCGACGCCGATCGGCGCGTCTTCGGGGAGGCTGACCAGCCACCGTTTGATTTCATGCGCCAATGCGCCAATGTAGTTTTCTCCGAGTTGCTGGCAATCGGTCGGAAACGCGTTGCGCGGTGGGGTGAAAAAACGCTCGCAAACCGGATCCGGATCGGGACAGCCGACGAGGTGGATTTGCACGACGTAATGAGCCGGCACCATCCGGGTGTAACTCGGATGGAATTGGGCCGCGAACCCCTCCTGCTTCAACCAATTCCAAATGGTATCAATGCGGTGAGCCACTACCAACGCCGGGCCTTCGTGCCGCTTGGCCAGAAAGTAGCGGAGGGGGCGATCCAAAGAGCGGGCCATCCGGACGACTTTCCCGTCCTTGGCGACGAGGGCGAAGGAGCCTTCGATCTCCCGAACTCCGGCCACAGGGCCGCGCTGGAGGCGGGCCCGGGCCTCGTCCGGCGTCATGTTGAGAATCCGGTTGGCCGAAGGTTCGGTGAGGTCAATCAGCCGTTCGAGGTATTGGTTTTTCATCGCTTTGCGATAGTAATAACGTTTGATCAGCTGCTTCGCAACGCTGCTTTCCATTCGCGTTTAAAAGCTTTGGTCACGGAAGGCTGCATAAACGCTATGGAGGAAAGTCAACGACTCGCAGGTTCACGCACCGTCAAGAGGCTGTTCGTTGGGATGTCTATTGTGGCTGACTGAGATCGCCCCGAGGCCCATGCCACTTCAACGCGATCAGCTTTGGTTGCGTCTCCCAGACCAAAATAGAGCGGCAGCGAACTCTGGCCGAGATACCCCGACTTGCCATCGTAATACCGGGTAAACACGCGGTCGCCAGCGTAGACTTTCACCGTTGCTCCCAATCCATCGCGATTGGAGGCGGAGCCGACAAGTTTTACGTTCAAGTAATGGATCGATTTGCGTGCGGTGAGGTCACTCAGCAGTACCTGGGGCCGACTGTTCATTTCGCCAGTGATGATATCCAGGTCCCCATCGCCATCCATGTCGAGGATAATTGATGTGCGGGTTGCGACATGGCCTTCAACGCCGACCTGGCCGGAAACACCGGCACATTCTGGCCGCCCCGCGTCGGCGCCGCTGCAATCCAAGAGGAACTGAATGACCGCAGTGTGGCCGCTGGCCCTAGGCTCAACTCCCAATACAAACTCTGCGTCGAAGAATTTCTTCCCCTGCTCATTCAACAGCACCGAGTTGATGCCGTATCGGAATGGATATCCCATTCCCCCGCTGACGAAAACATCCTCGAAGCCATCCGCGTTGAGGTCACCTGTGCTTA
>JANOHH010000814.1:0-14736 GCA_031406395.1 Verrucomicrobiota bacterium
GATTCGATTTCGGATTGGCCGTGGGCATGGCTTTCACCGTGGCTTCGAGTTTAACCAACTGTTCGAGAATGTCGTGCTCCAGCGTCGTCATGGCGACTGAATAACTGTTTAGCGTCCGGTTTTCCATCTCCGAATTGCCTGAGCGGCGGGTTTACAGAAATCGCTCGGCCCGTTGCGCAGGCGTCTAATTCGGCGGCGACGTCTGCGGCATCAGGGTTCTGCGGCGCACTCACCGCGGGAAAAAAGAGACCGGACATTCGTCCGGTCTCGCGAGAACTGGTCGGGTCGCTTTCGCTGCTTACTGGCAGCAGACCGTAGAAGCGATACGTGGCGGAAACGGCCACGGTATAGGGCCCGCCGGCTGGTGGCGCTGGCGTGACGTCTGCCCAGGCGCCGTTGATGTCATTCATGAATTGGAGCACGTCATTGGCCGACGACCAGGTTCTCGTGATGTTGGAGCTGGTGAACCTGATCGACAGGGCCGGGCGCACGGGGCCGGACGGCAACGCGCTCAACTCAAATCCCATCGTGATGTCCGAACTGGTGAGGTTCACTTGGTGCGCTTCGATCGCGAGCACATTGTCGCCGGAGATCAAGGACGTTGGATAGGCAAAGATAATGTCAGCTTGAGCATCGGTATCACCAACCGTGCGCGTTGCGAACGTGGTGCGCGGAATGACGGCCGGCGCCGCGTCCATCCCAATGCGTTGCGCTTTGGTGCCATTAAAGTAAACGACGGCTCCGTCGTCAACTCTGCCACGTCCAGCGCGTGGTGCAGCCGGCTTGCAATCATCCAGTAGCCGCGTTCGAGTTGGATCCAGCCCACCGCCGCCAGTTGTTCCAGGGTCAAACTGCTGATCAAAGACACGGTCTCCGTGCTCTTCTTGCTGTGGCGCCGCACTCGTTGGGTCAACCGCGCGATCGGGTGCGCGCCGGGAAACCCCGCCTACGTGGGCGTCGTCTCCTGGCAGTCCAGCCGCCGGATTTCACGCCGTCCGCAATTGAATTCCCGGGTCAGCGCTCGGTTCAGCGCGGTGGGGCGAGGGGGTATTTCCCCGAGTTCAGGCGTGGTGCCAGGGTTTGAACCAGTTTTTTCTGGTTGCATTTGACGGCCAGCAAATAATCGCCTCCGCCTTCGAAGAGTATTGGTTGCACGGTCTCGACCTGCGTGTGCAGCGCGTCGGTCAGCACCGTCTTGCCGCCGAGTTCCACCCGGCCCAGCCGGGCGCGCGTTGGGGCTTTCGTTGCTCTTTTCCGGCACGGCCAAGGGGCGCAGCCAGCGACCCGCGCCATTGACCGCGTTGACCAGTACGAGGTGGCCATGCCGCAGAGTTTTGCCGTCCACAATCTCCAGATTGTCCTGCGTGGGGGCCAGGAGTTGTTGCTGCCGGAGCCACAACGCAGGTTCCAGTGCATCGACGTTTACTTTCGGCAGCACGTGCTTGAAGGTGCTCTGGCCCGGACAACGAATCCGCCCGGTCTGGCGGTCGGTTCGAAATCCCAGCTCGTGCAACTGTCCTTGCCGGCGGGTGGCGGCACAGTCGGCCAGATCCTCCGCGCCGCGCCGCACGCCGCTGAACATCGCAAGACGATGAGCGCGAGAAATCTGGCCAGCGGATACGCCAACGATTCTTTGTGCCGAAACTCCGGCACTTGCGCCCGCAAGGTTGCGATGAAGTTCCACAGCGCGGCGGCTTTGGCCGTGCAACGCTGCACGGCCCGGGCGGCCATCGGAGACCAGGCGGGCGGCAGTTGCGGCGCGCGCAGGTGCCGGCAAGCGTGGGGCCAGGGTTTGTGCACCCGGATTTGTTTAGGGCGATCATGCTTGAGATGAAAAATCCCCCGCGCTGCTTTGCCAGCCGGCCGTCGGTCCCAGCCGCTGCCAGCCGCTGGCCTTGTAAGCCGTGCCCTGATAGCAATGCGGGGCCATGAAGGTATCGACCGCCGCCAACGGATGCCCCCAGTGTGCCTGCCAATCCGCGGAGAGCCGCGCGCATGAGTTTCATGAAACCGCGGATGAGGTTGGGGCACTGCCCGGCGGCAAGACCACCAGGCGCGAGTTGTTGGCGAGCAGCGGCAGGCGAGTGCGGCGTTGCTCCCCGCTCCAGCCGATGCAGGCATCGCGCGCCTCGCGATGCCAGGCCGCTCCGCCCCAGGTGGTCAACGCCAGCCACGGACACTGAGCCGTGACGACGTAGCGCAAATGTTCGCCCACGACCCGTGCGTCTTTCAAATAGTGATGCTCGGTGCTGAATTGATCGCAGCGCGCCGTTGCCTCCGGCGTCACCAGCCCGACGTGGAGAAGGTGAAGGATGGGTGGTTCATCGCTCGTGGGTGGGCCAAAGCGGACGGCGAAAGGTTTCATGCCCCGGAGCGTAAAAAATCACCGCCGCGTGGTCCCGCAAAATCATTCAATCAACTTTCCGGCAATCACTCCCACCAGTCAAAAACTGCGGGCGACTTAGGCGGGCGGGCATCCTCGCGAACCTAAGGGGACGGAGTCGTGTGGTTCGTTTGTGCGGCATTCCAGAGCAGCCAAGTCATTTCGTCGTTGAACACCTGGCGGCTGGGATAACCCCGCACCAGCTCGGTCCCTTCGCGCAAGTCGCGGGCTCCACGATTCAGTAGGGCCCCGGTCGCGCGGCGACTGATTTCGCGCACCAGCCACACAAACTTTTGTACCGTGGAAAGGTCAGGACGGTCCAACGCGTATTTGAACGGGAACTCGTCGGCATTGACCTCGTAACGCGCCGCGCCGTCCTTCAGCACGATCTCCAGGATCAGTTGCGAACGAGTTTCTAACGAATGGCTGATCTCCACGTGGCGCACGGTGCAGGCCGCAACCAGGGCCAACTCACCCCACGAGACCGCGGTCGGTTGCCCGCGCAGATCGTAAATCTCGAGGGCTGCTTCCGTCAGCGCCAGCCGATGGAGCGATTTGCTTTGTGGCAACAACTGCAGCTCGCTCTCCGCCACGATCGCCGCCGCAACGCCCTCAACCTGCAAGGCGCGGAGAAACGCCCGGGCGGCATCCGCGCTGAGCTGGCGCTGAAGGATGCCCTGGGCGTTGGCAGCAAGCCGCACGGCGTCCGCATCAGTGAGATGACTGAAGGAACGGAACGCCCGGCGGATCTGCTCTGCGGTCGGGCGGGCGGCATCTCTTTGCAGAACGGCATAATGAATGGGGACGAACATGGCCGCGGGCGTTCAGGAAAACGCCATCGGCACCGTGGTGGGGGGGCCGACCCGCTGGAGATATTCGCGGATGACGGCCACGGTTTCGTCCACATCGTCGGTGACCGTGAGCATTTTCAAATCGTCCGGGCCGATGAACGCATTGCGCTCGCGCAATTCGGTTTTCATCCAGCGCAACAGGCCCGTCCAGTGGCGCTTGCCGAAGAGGATCATTGGAAATTTCGGAATCCGCTCCGTCTGCACGAGCGTCAGCACTTCAAACAATTCGTCGAGCGTGCCGAAGCCTCCGGGCAGGAAGACGAACGCGACGCTGTATTTCACAAAGCAAACCTTGCGCGAGAAAAAATAGTGAAAATTAACCGGCAGGTTGGCAAAGCCGTTGCCTTTCTGTTCCTGCGGCAATTCGATATTAAGACCTACCGACGTTCCCCGGCCCTGGGCTGCGCCTTTGTTTGCGGCGGCCATAATGCCTGGCCCACCCCCGGTGATGACCGGAAGATTGTGTTTTGCGAGCTGCTGGCCGAGGTGTACGGCCGCCCGGTAATACGGGTCGCGAGGGAGGGTGCGCGCCGAACCGAAGACGGTGACCGCCGGACCGAGGTGCGAGAGTGATTCAAACGATTCAACAAACTCACCCATGATGCGCAGGATGCGCCATGGGTCTTCCCGAGTGAACGCCGGACCATGATTGTTCATGCGCGGTACACTAGACCCCGCGCGCCGACGAAACAAGCGCGACCACGAAAAAATGGCGAAGTCGGGCGCGATCAAGTGTAGGGAAGGTTAATTTACCAGCGAGAGCCACTGGTGGTTGGCGCTGCGGACCCGCAAATGGGCGATCTGGTTGGGAAGAGCTAACGCCCAAGTGATGTCGATTTTCTGAAAGCGGGCCTGAAGCTCAGGGCGACCTCTCCGTTTGCTCTTGCCGGAGCTGGGTGGCAATTTCAGTTCCAGCGTGCGGGGATAGTCCAGCCATTCCAGGCGATGGTTCCGATAGCCATACCCGATGCGCACCGCGTGCCAATCTCCCGCTTGCCAAGCGCGTTCGCGTTTTGCTCTAATGCAGCCGTGCTACAACAGCAAACCCTGAATCGATCCGCCAGTTTTTCCGGCATCGGCCTGCACAGCGGCAATCGGGTCAACATGACCTTCCTCCCGGCACCCGCGAATTCCGGCATCCGCTTCCGGCGCTTGGACCTCGAGGGGAAGCCGGAGATTGAGGCGCGCGTCGAGAACGTTTCCGAGACGAACCGTTCCACCACGCTGGCCAAGGGCAACACCAAGGTCCAAACGGTGGAGCATGTCCTCGCCGCGTTCGCTGGCTACGGCATTGATAACGCCATCGTTGAACTCGACGCGAACGAACCGCCCATCGCCGACGGCAGCGCCCGGGATTTTTGCAAGTTGATCCAATCGGCGGGCATCGTGCCGCAAACGGAGAAGCGCGATCCCTACACCGTCACCGAGCCAATCGAACTGGAGATGGGTGAAACGTTGATGACGCTGTTTCCCGATGACGGGTTCAAGATCACTTGCACGAGCGCGGATAAGCACGGTCGCTTTACGCAGTTTTTCAGTACGGATGTGACACCCAAGACTTGGGAGACCGACTTGGCGCACGCGCGGACGTTTTGTTTTTACGAGGAGATCGAATATCTCATCAAGAACGGGTTGATCAAAGGGGGTAGCCTGGAAAACGCCGTGGTCATTCGCGATGACGCCGTGCTGACCACCGAGCCGTTGCGCTACGCGGAGGAATTCGTCCGCCACAAGATGCTCGATATCGTGGGGGATCTTTCGTTGCTAGGCCGGCCGCTTCATGGGCATCTCATCGCCGTCAAGCCGAGCCACAGCGGGAATTGCGAGCTGGTCCGGCAGATCGTCGCGCAGATCAGCAAGCCATTGCGCGCGGCCCGCACCTTTGCCCCTCCGCCGCCGCGCTCCGGGACGGGCGACGTAGGCGCAACGCGGGAGCTGCCCGCCGAGGATGGAGCGATGGGCATTGAGGAAGTGATGAAGATGTTGCCCCACCGCTATCCGTTTTTGATGGTGGATCGCATCGTGAAAATTGACGGGAATCGCATCGTGGGCGTTAAGAACGTGACCATGAACGAGTATTATTTTCAGGGCCATTTCCCCGGGCATCCCATCATGCCGGGAGTCTTGCAACTCGAAGCGATGGCGCAGGTCGCGGGAGTGTTGCAGTTGAAGATTTTGGAGACGCCCAACCTGGTGGCCTATTTCATGGCCGCCGACCATGTGAAGTGGCGCAAGCCGGTTTTCCCGGGGGACGTGTTGGTGATCGAAGTGGAGTTGACCAAAGTCCGGAGCAAGATTGGCAAAGCCAAGGGCGTGTGCAAGGTGGACGGCGAAATTGTGAGCGAAGCCGAAGTCACGTTCGTGTTGCGCGCTGACTGAGCCAACCATGGAGACCTTTCATCCCACGGCTATCATTCATTCGCAGGCCCGCCTTGGGGCCAACTGCCGCGTCGGTCCGTATTGCGTTATCGGCGAACACGTCGAACTGGGCGACGGTTGTCAGTTACATTCGCACGTTGTCATTGACGGTCATACCCGGCTCGGTCGGGAGAATGAAATTTTCCCTTTCGCCAGCATCGGTTTGAAGACGCAGGATCTGAAATGGAAGGCGGGTGGCGTCACGCGCACCGAGATCGGCGACCGCAACACGTTTCGTGAATCCGTCACCATCCACAGTGCTACGGGCGACGGGGAGGTCACGGTTGTTGGCTCGGACAACCATATTCTGGCCTATTGCCACTTGGCCCATAACGTGACCGTCGGCCACCGCGTCATCATGTCCAACGTCGCCACGCTCGCGGGCCACGTCACGGTGGAGGATTACGCGGTCATTGGCGGGTTGGTGGCGATTCATCAGTTTTGTCGGGTCGGCAAAATGGCCATGATTGGCGGTTGCTCCAAAGTGGTGCAGGACGTGCCGCCGTTCATGATTGCCGACGGTAACGCCGCCCGAACGGTCACCGTGAACAAAGTTGGGCTGGAGCGGAACGGAATTTCGGAAGCTGCACAAACCGCGCTCCGCCAAGCCTACAAGATTTTGTTTCGCGCCGGGCTCACCATTCCCAATGCGCTGGAGCAGATCGAAAAGGAACTGCCGCCGCTGCCGGAACTGGCGTACCTGGTGAACTTCGTCCGCACCAGCGAACGCGGCGTCGGCAAGTGATGGCCGGCCATGGAAGCTGAACGCTCTCTTCCGCCGCTCACCCCCGGCACGCTTTACCTTGTCGCCACTCCCATCGGCAATCTGGAGGACATCACGCTGCGCGCTTTGCGCGTGTTGCGGGAGTGCGACGTGGTGGCGGCTGAGGATACGCGCCGCACGGGGCAGTTGCTCAAGCATTTCGCAACGTCCAAACCGCTGCTCAGTTACTTCCAGTTCAACGAGGCCAAACGCAGCGAGGAGATCATCGAGCGCTTGCGGCGTGGCGAGAAGGTGGCCTTGGTCACCGACGCCGGCAGTCCGGGCATCAGCGATCCCGGCGAGCGCGTGGTGAAAGCCGCCATCGCGGCGGGTTTCCGGGTCGAGTCCGTGCCGGGCGCTTGTGCGCTGGTCGCTGGATTAACGGCGAGCGGATTGCCCACGGACGAGTTTCATTTCATCGGCTTCCTGCCGCACAAATCCGGGCAACGCCGCAACAAGCTGGAATCCCTCAAAGCCTTTGAAGGCACGCTGGTGCTTTACGAATCGCCGTATCGTATCGAAAAACTGTTGGGCGAACTTAGCGAGGTCTTCCCCGAGCGGCAGGTTGTGCTCGCCCGTGAACTCACCAAGAAGTTCGAGGAATATTTGCGCGGCACGCCGGCGGAGTTGTTGGAATTAACGAAGAAGCGGAGTCTGAAGGGGGAGTTCGTGGTGATGATCGGTCCTGCGTCACAGCTGGCGTAAGTCGGATCGCAATCAGGTAGTTGGAAAGTGGCTTTCCGGAAATGCACTGGCCCTGCTTCGATCGAGTTCAGGGGAATGACTTCGGATCGCTTCCGACCATCCAGAAAGCTGCTACGAGCGAGACGCTATTCCACCTTTCTAGGGTGTTCAAATCCCCATTGGCCGCCATAGTGCACTCGTTCGTGTCTCGCCTGGACTACAGAAGGATTGATGTATTGTGGAGGCTTCAAAAAGTGTTCGTATGCGACTCGCATCTGCGTTCCAGCCTCAAGTGGGTGGACTCCACCCGTCCCCGTACCAAATGCCGGGCAAACCAGTGTGCGGATCGGTTTCTCTGTTGCTCGATTGTGACGGTGAATTGCGGTTAGCACCGCCCATGTGGCCAAATAGACGTGATCGGTTCGCGCGATGTTCATTGGAATGCGCATGGTGGGAGCATGCGCCACAAATGGATGGCGAGCTTGCTCGGTTGGAACAAGCAAACAAGTGCCGATAGGCTGCTCGCCCAAGTAGTCTTCGAGTATCAGTTTCTGGATGACTTCTTGGAGTCGAGGGCCGAAAAACTTTAGGACTGCCAAGTCCATACCGGCGTCCATCAAGCCAAATGAATTGGCTGCAGTTGCGACGCAGTCGAAGCTCGGAAGCTCTTCAAATTTTCCCAGAACAACCTCAATGAGTGGCGATGATCGGGTTGCCCATCGAATTTCTTCCGCGGCCGTGTTGTTCGGGGTAACAATTATAAAACGATCGAGCTTCACTTATTCAACGCCTCCTTCGTTTGTTCTTGAACAACTCCAACTGTGGCTCGCGGAAGAAATCGTAGTTCTTCAGGATGCGGATGGTCTGGAGCAGGTCGGATTTTTGGTAATTGCGGTTCGCCTCGGTGTGGGCGACGAGGTCGGTCAACATTGTGCGGAAGGGAATCACCGCGTCTATGCCCTTGGCGCGGAGGAGGGCGATGCTTTCGTCGCGCGCTTTCGTTTCGTGGGGCAGGGCAGGGACGACCAGGATTTTCAGCGGTGCCCCAGCCTCACCAAACACCTTGGCTGCCTGTTGGAATACTTTTGTTCCCACGAAGCGGAAAATTTCCGGCGTGCTCGCCAGTCGCGCGGAGCTGAAGGTTTCCGTGTGCCAGCCTTTGACGACGACAATCGCGCGCTCAACAAAAGTCAGATCCACCGAGGTCAGCACAAACGGCAGTTCCCCCGGCGGTTTCTGCGGGCGCGGATTGAGGACGAAGAAATCAATGTCGTCATCCTCGTTTTTGTTGGGCGCAATGTATTTGCGGTGTTGCCGAACGAGGAACGCGTGCTGTTCAAAGTATTCGCGGACGATGGTTTCGCTGACGGCGCTCATGGGAAAAAGCGGAGTGCGGAATGCGGAGCGCGGAATGTATTGCGCTTCACCAAGCGAGGGAACGAGACATGTGAAATGCTACATTGGCTTTCGATTTGCACATTGAAGCAGGCTGAACCCCGCGCTCCTGAAAAAGCTGCACTCATCGAGGTCTGTCCGTGGTTAAAACTCTTTGAATCTCGGCAACCGGCACTTTCTGACCCCAAACCACTTTCCCGATGCGGTTCGCGAGTACGAATTTGATTTCACCGTTGCTGACTTTTTTGTCCAGCTTCATGGCGGAAAGCAGTTTTGTCCGCTGGATCGCGTTCAACCTCACCTGGGCCGGCAGTCCCGCACCGCGGAACAGGTCCGTGATGCGCGTCACATCTTTGGTGGGGAGACCCGTCAGCGCGGCCGAAAGGCGCGCGGCCGCAATCTGCCCGATGGAAATGGCTTCACCGTGCAGGTACTTACCGTAGCCGGAAATGGCCTCGATCGCGTGGCCGATGGTGTGACCAAAATTCAGGATCGCGCGCAGCCCGCCCTCGGTTTCATCCTGGCCCACGACGTCAGCTTTGATCTGGCAACAACGCGCCACGATGGCGGCGAGAATTCTTGGTTCGCGCCGCAACAACGCCGGCAGTTCCCGCTCCAACCGAGCGAAGAGCGCCGGATCGTAAATGATGCCGTATTTGATGACCTCGGCCAGGCCGGCTCGGTATTGCGACGCGGGCAAAGTGCCGAGGGTGCTGAGATCGCACAGTACGAGGCGGGGCTGATGAAATGCGCCAACCAGGTTTTTCCCGGCCTTCAAGTTCACCCCGACTTTGCCGCCGACGGAACTGTCCACTTGCGCGAGCAGCGTGGTGGGCACCTGCACAAACGGGATGCCCCGCAGGTAGGTCGCGGCGACGAAGCCCGCGAGATCGCCCACGACGCCGCCGCCCAGCGCGACAATAAATGAATTGCGTTCAAGGCGGTGGGACGCGAGCCGATCGTAACAGGATTGCACGGTCTTCAGGCTCTTGGCGGTCTCCCCGGCGGGCACGACAATCAGCGACGGTTCAAAACCTGCCCCGAGGAGCGAATTGTAGGCGGGTTTGGCGTATTGGCGACCAACATTGGTGTCGGTGATGATGGCGCAGCGCGCGCCGAGTTTCAGCCGCGCACACTCTGCACCCAAGCGATGGAGCAGGCGGTCACCAATTTTGATGGCGTAGCGGCGTTGGCCAAGGGGAACATTGACGATGCGCACGGGCCAAGCATAAGAACTGGCGCGGCCCTGTCAAAGAATTCGCCACCTTCGGCAACCAGCGCAAAAATCCATTCTGGTCTTCACGACTCCGGACTGGCTAACTCGCGCGGTGCTTTCTGCGAAAAACTCGACTGCACTGGCCGCCGGCCTCGTTCTCGCCGTCGCCTTGTGGGGCGGCAATAACACCGGCACCAAGTGGCTCGTTGGTTCGTGGCCACCGGTTTGGACGGGCGGGACGCGCTTCCTGTGCGCGGGACTTCTGTTGCTCGCTCTGCTCCGGATGACGAATTGGTTCGGGACGTATGTCATCCCGACCGGCGTCATGAACCGGCAGCTTTGGTGGCGCGGTGGTCTGAGCCTCGCTGCCTATATCGTCGCGTTCAACGCCGCGCTTCGTTACACCTCGGCGTCCCATGTGGCTCTGTATCTGGGGGCGTCTCCGGTGTGGGCTTTGGTGTGGGAAGCGCGCGACGACCGCCGTGCGCGGCAACCGCGGCGTTTTCTCGCCGCGCTCCTGGCCCTCACTGGAGTGGGGGTGCTGCTATGGCCGGCGTTGGGTTCGAGTTCACTAAATTTGTGGGGCGAACTACTGGCCTTCGCTGGGAGTGTGTTGTGGGTAAATTACGGTCGCCAGAGCCGGAAACTGGCAGCAACCTTGAACGGCGCCGAAGTGACCGCGCATACGATGTGGCGGGCGGGGGTATGGTTGTTGCCATTCGGACTCTTCGAAGTCGCGCACTTCGGTCTGCCGCTGAGCCTGAAACTCCTCGGTGTGCAAGCTTACTGCATCGTCGCCGGCGGGGTAGTGGCGTTCGGCCTCTGGAATCAAGCCTTGCGCCATTGGCCGACGAGCCGGGTGCTGCTGTTCAACAATCTGATTCCATTGAGCACGATGACCTGGGCCCACTTTTGTCTGGGCGAAGCAGCGACCCCGACGTTTTGGATTGCGCTGGTGTTCATTGGCGCAGGGGTAATGCTGGGTCAGGACTGATCCCTTACCGAGAATGCATCATTGGGCTGGGGTGGAGAATTCGCGGATTCGGATATTGCGAAACCAGGTTTCGCGGTGGTGATTGGTTAGCAGGATAGGGCCTTTGATCTTGTCACCGAAGCCGTGTGCGTCCTTAAATTTGGTCTTCGCAATTGCCGCCTGCACCGCCGGGCTGCCCAGTTCGTAAGCGAGGACTTTTTCACCATTGAGCCAGTGTTCAACGCGCGGACCGCGGATCACGATGCGCGATTCGTTCCAACTGCCGGGAGGGTTGACATGGGGCTTGGTTTGCGGCGGCAGAACGTCGTAGAACGAGGCCGTCCGGTGTCTTGGATCCGGAATGACGGCGTCGTCTACCATCTGATATTCATGGCCCGGCGAACTCGGCCGGGCCTCGGTGACCAGATATTTGATGCCGTTGTTGCCATCGGGACCGATGCGCCATTCCCATTGCAATTCGAAATCCGTGAATTGTTCCACCGTGATGATGTCGCCACCGCCGCCGCCACTGGCGCTCAGGTGCAAGCAACCATTCTCCACGGTCCATCCCTGTTTCGGGAAATCCGGCTGGCCATATCCGCGCCAACCGGCGGTGGTCTTGCCGTCGAAGAGCGGTTTCCAGCCTGCGGGTTCGCGATCCGCGGCGCATGCGCCAAGCAAACAGGCTGCCGTGAGCAAGGGGACAATGAGGACTCGGGGGTTTAAAAGAAAAATCATGAGCGGAATAATTTTCGTGTTGGTACCTTGGTCGATCGCGTTGGTCAATGGCATTCCAGTTGGGATTTCCAGGTGCTTGCCGCAACGACCGGCTTCGTGGTTGACCGTCGGGGTAGTGGCGGGTTTACTGCTGGTATGAGAGTGCTCCTTCCAATGCTATTACTAGCCTCCGTTTGGGTCAGTGGTTGTGCGACCAAAACCGAGCCGGTTTTTCAGCCTTTACCGGGCGCATCCACCGCTGTGCCGCCGTTGGAAAACGCCTCACCTGCCAGCAAAACCAAGACCGGGGAACCATCCATCGTTACGCCAGACACAATTTTGACAGGGCGGGTTTCAGTCTACAGCGACGCAGGGCGGTTTGTGGTCCTGGATTTCCCCATCGGCCACTTGCCGGCCAACGAACAAGTCATGTTCGTTTTCCGGCAAGGGCTCAAAGTCGGAGAGGTGAAAGTCACCGGGCCGCAGCGGGATCATAACACGGTGGCCGACCTGGTTTCCGGCGAAGCCCGCAAGGGCGATGAAGTGCGCGACCGATAGGCCTGTAGGTTGAAAAGCGGGCTTGGAGTTCACCGCTCCCTCTTGGCTCTACTTCAACTGAAGGAAGTTCTGCATGATCAGCCGTCCGTTTTCCGTGAGGATGCTCTCCGGGTGAAACTGCACGCCCCAGATGGGAAATTGTTTGTGCTTTACGCCCATGATTTCGCCCTCGTCGGTCTCGGCGGTGATCTCCAGACAGTTGGGAATTGAATCGCGCTGGATGACCAACGAGTGATAGCGCGTGGCCGGGAACGGATTCGGCATGCCCGCGAACAAGTCCTTCCCGTGATGCTTGATGAGCGAGGTTTTGCCATGCATCATGCGGTAGTTCACCACGACGTTTCCGCCAAATACATGGCCGATGCACTGGTGACCGAGGCACACGCCCAACGTCGGAATGTGCGGGCTGAAGGTGCGGATGATCTCGTTGGAGAGGCCGGATTCCTTCGGCGAACACGGGCCGGGCGAGATTAGCAGCCGGTCCGGCTTGAGGGCGCGCACCTGTTCCACGGTAATCTGGTCGTTGCGATGCACCTGCATCTCTACCTGCAACTCGCCCAGGTACTGGACGAGGTTGTAGGTGAACGAATCGTAGTTGTCGATGACTAGCAACATATCACTTGGCGGGCAGGGTAGCTGAGGGGCGGTTGGGCAAAAAGATTTTTTCTCCGGAGCGCCACGGGTGTTCGACGCCATCGATCGTGAGCGTGCGTGGCAAGAGTTGGATTTCGTGGTTGAAGATGTCACAGGTCGCGGTGCCCGGCAGGAAGATGGCATCCACAAAGACACATTTGCCGAATGGCAGATCGAAGGGCGCCGGGCGTCCGTGTTCAAAAGCGACGGTCTGGGGCCGGTTGGTTGGCGGGGGCTCGCCGCCGAAAGCGATGGTGATGTTGGTGAGCTGCAGCGCCGGCTGATTTATGAAGATCGCCGGCACTCCGGCAACCTCGCTGAAGGTCATCAGCCACGGCCCGCTTTTCCGACGGCGATGCTCAATCCAATTGAACACAGCCGCGTAGCCGAACAAGGAGACTAGGAAGACCATGAGGATTGGCCTCCACGGGTCGGGAGATTTCGTTTTGGTCATGATTGATCGCGAGTTGTCTGGCGAGGAGATTCCTTTGGATTGCGGAGCCGCAGTTCAGAGCGAAGGCTGGTGGAGCCGACAGGAATCGAACCTGCGACCTTCTCATTGCGAACGAGACGCTCTACCAACTGAGCTACGACCCCAACCAATTCTTCGCCAATTCGCTACTAAGAAAATCGTTTGGTGACGATTCAAGCTTTTTGATGGCGCTTCCATACTTGACGCCGGCGAGCGCGGCAAATGCCCACACTCAATCGCAGGTAAATTCTGTGAAGTTGCCCTGAACCATTCACAGTAATCCACGAACGAAAATAATTATGCTGAGTTCCGGGACCAGGGCAAGCGGAAATGGAAAAGCCTCAATATCTCGAATTGACTTGGCGGATTCAAGAGGCTGGCGCAAGTGGTCGAGGCGGGGGTGGCAGATGGCATGGGAAGTTTGGTAGGCAAGGCATGTTCTGGGGCGCGAGTTGAATTGCCACGGTGCGGCGTAGGAGCCACGAGGGACCGTGCTCATGCGGGAGATGCAGGATATTCTTCATCTACGGACGGCTAGTGAGTAGTTTTGCGGACTACCGCTCGAGATTTCCCCAGGTTATGATCTGGATCAGCACCTGATGTCCAAGGCTCGTTCGCCCTGATTGTGAAGTGGAGGTATCCGACCGACGTTGAGCCGTATTGAGCGTTGCTCCACAGGCAGAGTCACGCGGCATGAAATTAGGAATGCGGTGTGAGTGAAAATAAATGCGTTTCAACTTTACGTTTGGATCCGTTGCGTTGCCGTCGCCCTACCTGCGAGATGGATGTTTTGCCACCCGTGCAGAGGTGGGCGCGCTTTACCAGGCCAAAATCCAACGCTCCCTGAATCTAGCCCCGAATCTGGCCAAGCATCCAGAACCAGGTCTGGGCTTGAGCGCCGAGGAAAAAGCCGCCCTTGTGGCCTTTCGCAAGACGCTCACGGACGAGCCCTCCGTCACGCCAATCTCTCCAGTTCAGCAGTTTTCCAAAACCCAGTAACCCTATGAATCAACCTCCTTTCAAATTTCCCCGGGCCGGAATCGCGCTATTGTGCGGCGCGGTCGTGTCCTCAGTTTTCGCGCCCGCCGCTCGCGCCGATGGGGACCCGCACGCCCAAGCGGACGCCTTTGCCGCCGAAGCGGCGGCCCTGTTGCCGGCCGCAGCCCCGCCGATCGCGGCAGCGACCGCCCCGCTGGATCGCATCACCTTGGGTGAGTGGGGATCCGTGATCGCGTGGACGCCACACATTCCCGTCTCGGCGGCGACGCTGCCCGACGGGCGGGTGCTGACCTTCGCCTCAAATCAGCGCACGAGCTTTCCCTCCGGGCCGGAGTTCACCTATGCCGCCACCTGGAATCCGGCCACGGGCGTGTTCGTGGAGTACAATCACCCGAGCCATGACATGTTTTGTGGCGGGATCGTCATGCTGCCGGATGGGCGGGTGCTGGTGAACGGGGGCCGAAACACCACGGTGCGATCGAGCCTCTTCGACTGGCGGGTGAACACCTGGACGCGCACCCCTGATATGAACGATCCGCGCTGGTATAACACCACGGTGGCCCTGCCCAACGGCCGGGCGTGGACGGTGACCGGCGACGGCGGATCGGGGACGGCGGAACGTTGGGATTCCGCAAGCGGCTGGAGCCGCTTGACCGGAATCAATTGGAATCCAA
>JANOHH010000820.1:0-1527 GCA_031406395.1 Verrucomicrobiota bacterium
TGGGATCTCTTCGTAGCCTTTGTAGGAACACAATCGACCGTCCGGCAAAAGCACAACCGTAGGTCGGTCAATGAACTGGACGGCAATGACCGGCCGCACCGGACCGCCCATACTCTGCGCTCCAGCCGGCGGCTCAAACGGCATTGCGAGTTCCCAGACGCGGTTGTAAACCAGCGCAGTGATGACGCCGGTCAGGGCGAAGCAGCCCAGCCATGTCGCCGCGTTGCGCCACCAAAGTGAGAACGAGGTCTGGGTGTGTTTGAAGTTTTTGGCGGCCAGCGCCAGCGTCAGCGCCATCGGGCACAAGGCTGATGCCAGGCCCACCATGTTGATCGTGTTGAATCCGGCACCCGAATTGGCTACAACTCCGCGTGCGAGCACTGACTGGAATTTGCCGGAGAAAAGCATCAGAGTAATCATGGCCAACAAACTCGCCCAAACCCATCGCCTCTTCCAAGTGTGGCCTACGGCGAAAAGCAACATCACGCCAGCACCGACGAAGAGGACCAATGGTCCTTGCCAAAGAATCAAACCGAAAAAACTGAAATAACTATAGCCGTGAGAAAAACTGCCGGTGAACCAGCTGGGGAGGAACAGTCCGACGACGATGATTCCGACCGCCGCCCCAAGCGCCTGGAGCAGTTGGTGCGTGAGCGAGGAGGCGTAGAGGGCGAGGAATGCGATGCAGATGCACGCCAGCGTCCAGTCGGCGGCGAATTCCATCGGGTTTGATCCCCGGCCGGGACTTATAACCTCAACCAGAACCGGCACGAACGCGCCGAGCACCGTGCCGCAAACCAGCGTGACAAACACCTTCACCGCGAATTGCCACGCGAGGGCGACAGGCAGGCAGAGTTGCGGCTCCAGGGTGCCAAGCTTGCGTTCCTCCGCCACCGCGCTGCACCCAACCAACAGGGGCATGACGATCCAGATGCCCCAGAAGTATTGCACGATCATCGCGAGCACGGAGTTCTGGTTCAAGTTCACGAACTTCTGCACCAACAGCATGGCGATTTGCATGAGCAACAACAACCCGGCGAGCAGGAAACTCACCTGCTGAAATTGAAATTCCTTGCCCAACAGCGCCCGGAGCGGGTGCATTTTCGGCCGCCCGGTTTCCGTACGCTTCCATGGCAACCAACGCTCGGCGCTGGGCAACGACACATCCCCACCGGTCCAGGCGGTGTCCTGCGCGTGGCGGAACTGCCATCGCGCAAAGAAATATCCCACGACCGAATACCCCACCATAAGCCCGGTTGCGATGATCTCGCCGTTGTCGAGGCTCAAGACGGAGATCAGAATCGCGAACGGCAGAAGCACGGAGATCCAGAACGACGCTATGATCTGCCGGAACAGCAGCGTCGTCCACAGGCCACCTGTCACCGCCACGCACGCTGTGAGGAGCCAGATGAGCGCCATTTCCAAAACATTGCCAGGTGGGACAAATTGGCGGCTCACCAGGCTCAGGAAAAGCGCAAGGGGGATCAGGGAAACCAGGAGTACACTGAGCTTCGCACGCCAGAAGTC
>JANOHH010000841.1:0-14847 GCA_031406395.1 Verrucomicrobiota bacterium
TGCCACAATCAGGTGCTCAAGGATGATGATCGTCTGGCCCTGGTCCGTGAGAGTGCCGCGACCGGCAAGCCGATTCCGTGGGTGCAGATTCATCGCGTGCCCGACTTCGTTTATTTCAATCACTCCGTGCATGTGAATCGCGGCGTCAGTTGCGTCGAATGTCACGGGCCGATTGACAAGATGGACGAGGTTTATCATGCGAAGCCGTTGAGCATGTCGTTCTGTCTTGATTGCCATCGCAATCCGGCGGCGAAGGTGCGCCCGGCGGACAAGATTACTGATTTGAACTGGCAGTGGAGTCCCGATGCGACCGTCAACGCGCAGCAGCAAAAGGCGTTCGGTGAAAAATACGTCAAAGAGCACCGGGTGGAATCGCTTCAGAACTGCTCGGCCTGTCACCGATGAAAACCATTCCTGTAAAGGACACCACGCCCGCAACCGGCCGCCAATACTGGCGCGGCTTGGATCAACTGGCCGAGACGCCGGAGTTCAAGCAATGGCTGCACCGGGAATTTCCCGCCGGGGCCAGCGAGATGGAAGACCCGGTTTCGCGCCGGCATTTCGTCAAGATCATGTCCGCCTCGTTCATGTTGGCCGGGTTGGGTTTGGGGGCGACGGGTTGTCGGCGGCCGGAAGCCAACCTGATGCCCTTTGGCAAGGCGGCGGAGAATTATGTTTACGGCACGGCGCAGAATTTTGCGACTGCGATGCCGACCCGCGGCGGGGCCATTCCGCTTGTGGTCAAGTCGTACGAAGGTCGGCCCATCAAGATTGAGGGCAACCCGCTGTTCCCGGGTAGCAATGGCAGCACGGATCGGTTTGCGCAGGCTTCGATTCTGAATCTTTACGATCCTGACCGGGCCACGCGCTTTGTCCAGGGCGGCAACACGGTGACTCCCGAAGCGGCTATGGATGCGCTGGACGGACTGGCCGCGAAGTTTGCGGCAAATCAGGGCGAAGGTTTGGCGGTGCTCGGCGAGCGGACGCACTCGCCGTCGCGGCGGCGACTGCATCAGGAAATTTCCAAGAAGCTCCCCAAGGCGAAATGGTTCTTGTATGACGCGATTGATGCCGACGTGCATCAGCGTGCGGCCACCCAGGCCTTTGGCAAGCCGGTCAAGCCGATCTTCCGCTACGACGAGGCCAAGACAATTCTGGCGCTCGACTGCGATTTCATCGGGGGCGAGGAAGACGCGCACAACAACATTCGTCGATTTTCCAAAGGCCGGAAGCTGGAGAAACCGGAAGATTCGATGAGCCGCCTGTATGCGGTGGAATCGCTTTTCACGCTTACGGGTGTCAGCGCCGATCATCGTCTGCGCGTGCCGGCAAGCGCCGTGGCCCAGGTCGCGGCGGCGATTGCGGCGGAACTGGGCGTGAATGTCGGGAACCGTCCGACCCCGGCCGGGGTTGACTCGAAATGGATTTCCGAGTGCGCCAAAGATTTGAAGGCGAACGCGGGCAGGTCGCTCGTTGTGGCCGGTAATCGCCAGCCGCTGGCGGTGCATTTGCTGGCCCATGCGATCAACGCTGCGCTGGGCAGCATCGGCACGACGGTGGAATTGATCGAAGCCCCCGCGCCGATTTCCGGGGATCTTCCGGAACTCGCCAACGCCTTGAACGGTGGTCAGGTTGAAACGCTCGTCATTCTTGGGGGTAATCCCGTTTACAACGCGCCTGCGGATTTGAATTGGGCCGCGACGCAGCGCAAAGCCAAGACGATCGTGCGCCTCGGCTATTACGAAGACGAGACGGGCGTGGCATCCGACTGGCAATTCCCGCTCGCGCATTATCTCGAATCGTGGGGTGATGCCCGCACCAGTGATGGTACGCTGGTGCCCGTGCAGCCGCTCATCGCTCCGCTGTTTGGGGGGCTGTGCGATCTGGAATTTCTGGCCCGGCTCACCGGTCTTAAGGAAACCAGCGCGAACAAGATCGTCCGCGAAACTTTCGCGGGCGTCACGGGTAATAGCTCCGAGGCGGCTTGGAACATGTTCCTGCACGACGGTTTTGCCCCGGATTCGGCAGCGAAGAAAGTCAGTGCGGGTTTCAATTCAGCGGCTCTTTCCGCGGCGCTGGCGGGCGACGCGTCCTCAGTGGCGAGCAAGGACAACCTCGAAGTCGTTCTCTTTCGCGATGCCAAGGTGGACGACGGACGGTACAACAACAATGGCTGGTTGCAGGAACTGCCGGAGCCGATCACGAAGATGGTTTGGGACAACGCCGTGCTCGTCAGTCGCAAGACCGCGCGCGAGCTTGGGGTGGTCAACGACGACTGGGTGGAAGTGAAAGTCGGCGACCGCACGATCAAGGGCGCGATCTGGACGCAGCCGGGCATGGCGGACCATTCGCTCGGCCTCGCGCTGGGGTACGGTCGCACTAACGTGGGTCGCGTCGGCGTCGGTACGGGGTTTGACGCGTATCCGCTGCTCACGACCAAGACGGGTTACATCGCGACTGGGGCCACGGTGCGCAAGACCGACAAGACCTATCACTTGGTTTGTACGCAAAGTCACTGGTCCATGGAAGGTCGGGCGATTATCCGTGAGGCGAACTTGGAACAGTTCAAGGCGCATCCCGATTTCGCGGAGCGGATGAATGCGGAGGCGTCCCCGGACGAAAGTCCGATGTATCCAAACCCGCTGGATGAAGCGAAGAAGACCGCGCTGCATCAGTGGGGCATGTCGGTGGATTTGAATTCATGTGTCGGTTGTGGCACTTGCGTCATGGCTTGCCAGAGTGAGAACAACGTTCCGATTGTCGGCAAGGATTTGGTAAGTCGCGGTCGCGAAATGCACTGGATTCGGATTGACCGCTATTTTTCGACGGATCCGAAGAAGCGCACGTTCGGTCAGACCTACCAAAAGGACGAGGAGCAGCAGTTCGACACGTGGATTGACGACGTGCAGGCGGTAAATCAGCCGATGTTCTGCCAGCATTGCGAAGCGGCGCCCTGCGAAAGCGTTTGCCCCGTCAACGCGACCATTCATGACCAGGAAGGTCTGAACGTGATGGCTTACAACCGGTGCGTTGGCACGCGGTATTGTTCCAACAACTGCCCGTACAAGGTGCGGCGGTTTAATTATCTCGATTACAACAAACGTCCGCTGAAGGATCTGGTCGGTCCGTTCTATCCCACCACCTTGCTGCATAGCACGGGCGGCGAATGGGATCTGGCGCGCTGGTGGAAAAACCAGGACGCCACGATGCGCCCAGAATTGGAAGTGGATTTGATCCGGATGATCAAGAATCCGGACGTGACGGTGCGCATGCGCGGCGTCATGGAGAAATGCACGTTCTGCCTCCAGCGCATTGAAGGCGCGAAGATCGCCCGGAAGGTCAAGGCGGGCGAGTCGGGCGATGTCGTAGTGCCGGATGGCACGATCAAGACGGCTTGCGAGCAGGCGTGCCCGGCGGAAGCGATTGTGTTCGGCAACGTCGCCGACCCCAACAGCCGCGTGTCCAAGCTCAAAGCTCAAGACCGGGATTACTCCGTGCTGGATTTTCTGAAAACAAAACCGCGCACAACCTACCTGGCGCGGGTCCGCAATCCCAACCCGGCGATGCCGGATGGCGAGGAAGCGCCCCTGACCTTTCAGGAATTTGCCTCCAAGAATGGAGACCCGTTGAAACTCGGCGGTCACGGATCGGCCGAAGGTTCGCCGGCTCACGCGGTTGAGAAAGGAGCGCACTAATGTCTGAAGTCGCGACCCGGATTCAAGTGCCCGTTCCGCCCAAGGAACTGGAGCGCATCCCGCTCGTTCAAAACAACCGGAGCTTCGGCTGGATTTCCGACCGCGTTTCCGCCATCACCGAAGGCAAGGCGCCGGCTTGGTGGTGGGCCGCCTTCATTCCGAGCATCTCGCTCTTGGGTCTATTGGGCGCGATGTTGTTCTACCAGGCTACGACCGGCGTCGGCGTTTGGGGAAATCATCATCCCACGATGTGGGGCTGGGACATCATCAATTTCGTCTGGTGGATCGGTATCGGCCATGCGGGGACTTTGATCTCCGCCATTCTCTTTTTGCTTCGGCAAAAATGGCGCACGGGCGTGAACCGCGCCGCGGAAGCCATGACGATTTTCGCCGTCATGTGCGCCGGAATTTACCCGGCGATGCACGTCGGACGCGTGTGGTTCGACTGGTGGCTGTTCCCGATCCCGACTTATCAAGGGGTCTGGCCGCAGTTCCGATCGCCGCTGATGTGGGACGTGTTCGCCGTCTCGACCTATTTCACGGTTTCCGTGTTGTTCTGGTATGTGGGCCTCGTGCCCGATCTGGCCACGATGCGGGACCGGGCGAAGACCAAAATCCGCCAGTTCATTTATGGGCTGATGGCGTTTGGCTGGACGGGCTCAAACCGCAACTGGAGCAATTACGAGAAGGCGTATTTAATTCTCGCCGGCCTCTCGACGCCGCTGGTGCTCTCCGTGCACTCCATCGTATCCTTGGACTTCGCGGTGTCGCAGTTGCCCGGCTGGCATACGACGATTTTCCCGCCGTATTTCGTTGCCGGCGCGGTGTTCTCCGGCTTCGGCATGGTGCTCACGCTCCTGATTCCCCTCCGCAGCATGTGTCACCTCGAAGACGTGATCACGATGCGGCACATCGACGTGATGTGCAAAGTGACCCTGGCGACCGGCTCGATTGTTGGCTACGCCTACGGCATGGAATTTTTCATTGCCTGGTATTCGGGCAGTGCATTCGAACGGTTTGCATTCATCAACCGGGCGATGGGGCCGTATTGGTGGGGTTACTGGCTCATGGTCGGTTGCAACGTCATCGTGCCCCAGCTGTTCTGGTTCTCCAAGGTCCGGAAGACCCTTTGGTTTGTATTCATCCTCTCGATTCTGGTCAACGTCGGCATGTGGTTTGAGCGGTTCGTGATCGTCGTGATCTCCCTGAGTCGTGAATTCCTGCCGTCGAACTGGGATTATTTCAAGCCGACCTGGGTGGACATTTGCACGTTCCTTGGCACGTTCGGCTTGTTCTTCACGTGTTTTCTGTTGTTCCTGCGCTTCCTGCCGATGGTCGCCATTTCGGAGGTCAAAGGCGTGACGCCGCAGGCCGACCCGCATCATCCCCTCTCCAAGGGAAACGGAGGTAAGCACTGATGAGCGCCAATCCAAAACCCTACGGTCTGCTCGCCGAATTTGACAACACCGCGGATGTGTTGCACGCGGCGGAAAAAGTTCGCTCCGCTGGCTTTCGAAATTGGGATGTTTACATGCCGTTCCCGATTCACGGCATGGACAAGGCCATGGGCTTGAAGAATTCCAAGGTGGGCTGGTTCTCGTTTGTTGGCGGGGTGGCCGGTTATACCACCGGCATGTTGATGATCTGGTGGATGAACGCCGTGGATTACAAGCTGATGATCGGCGGTAAGCCCATGTTCAGCCCGAACGCCGCCTTTCCGCCCTCGTACGAACTCACGATTCTCTTCGGCGCGTTCGGCGCGATTCTCGGCATGCTGTTCCTGAACCGCCTGCCGCGGCTGAACCACCCGTTGCTCAAACACAAGCGCTTTGGGCTCGCGTCGCATGACAAATTTTACGTTGTGATCGAAACCGCCGATCCGAAGTATTCCGAATCGGAAACCCGCAAGCTCCTGGAGGCCGCCGGCAGCAAGCGCATCGAAATGGTGGAGGACTAATGCGCTACTTCTTTTTGCTCTTTGGGGTATTGGTGCTGATCGTGATCGGCGTGGCCGGGCGGCGGGGGGATCTATTCCGGCATCGTCCGCTGCAGATTTTCCCCGACATGAAAATCCAGCTCAAGCTGCGCCCGCAAACGCCCAATGGCTTTTTCGCCAGCGGTCTCAGTTCGCAACTGCCGCCGCCCGGCACAATTGCCCAAAGCCAGCCGCTGCGAGTGGGCGAGCAGGAAGTCTATCCGTTCGAAGATTCGCCGGTGAACACCGGCCTGCCGGCGAACACGGGGCGGAAGCCCGGGGCGACCAATTTCGTCGAACTGAACCCGTTTCCGGTCACGGGCCGGTTGCTGGCGCGCGGGCAGCAGCGCTACATCATTTATTGCGCGCCGTGCCATGGGGCGATCGGCGATGGCAATGGCATCACGAAGAAGATTGGAGCGATGGCGATTGTGGCGAACTTGCACGACAAACGCATCGTCGAACTGGCCGATGGCGAACTGTTCAACACGGTCAGCCACGGCAAGAACAACATGCAAGGGTATGCGCCGCAGATCGTGGTCGAAGATCGCTGGGCCATCATCGCGTATCTGCGCGCTTTGCAACTGAGCCGACTGGGTTCGGTGGATGACCTTGCGCCGGAAACCCGCGCGAAACTCCCGTAACCGTATGAGTCAACCAGACGATTTCTCCAACGACGATCCAAAGCTGCCCGCGCCGCTCGACCTTGCGAAATGGCGCTCCCTGCCGAGTAAACTCGTCCTGGTCGGCGGGTTGATTTCGGTGGTGGGCTTTCTGATCAGTTGGAAGCACGACGGGCTGGTCAACTTTGGTTTCTCCTGGCTCGTGGCCTTCATGTTTTTCCTGAGCCTCGGGCTGGGCGCACTGTTCCTGGTGCTGGCGCATCATTTGTTTGACGCCGGCTGGTCGGTGGCGACCCGTCGCCTCTGCGAGCACATGGCCTCCCTGCTGTTTCCGTGGCTGGCCATTCTGTTTATCCCCATTGCCTTGTTGGCCCCTCGAATTTACAGCTGGATGGGCCAGACGTTGCAGAAAAGTCCCGATCACGCACTGCATGCCAAGTTTCCCCTGTTCACGACCTCGGGATTTTACATTGTGGCGGTGGCGTGTTTTGCGGTGTGGTGGCTGCTGACCAACCGCTTGAAATTCTGGTCGCTCAAACAGGACGAAACCGGTTCGGTGGAATGCACCCAGAAGATGCGGTTTCATTCCTATTGGGGCATCTGGCTGTTCGCCTTCACGCTCACCTTCGGCGCAATCATGTGGATGAAGGCGCTGCAGTATCAGTGGTTCTCCACCATGTATGGCGTGCAATACTTCGCCGGTAGCGTTTGGCTCACGCTGGCGACGATTTATGTCATCACGATGCTTTTGGACCGGCAGCGTGTTCTCTCCGACGTGCTGCATGAGCATCAGTTTTATTTCCTCGGCACGCTGCTCTTTGCGTTCACTGTGTTCTACGCCTACGTCTCGTTCTCGCAATACTTCATCATCTGGAACGCCAACATGCCGGAGGAAACCTTCTGGTACGTCGTGCGCGAAAAGGGCACCTGGTTCTACGTGGGGTTGGTCATTGTCTTTGGCCATTTCTTCATGCCGTTCCTCGCGCTTTTGCGCATTGACGTGAAAAGTAACTTCGCGCTCATGGTCCCGATCGCGGCGTGGGCCTGGCTCATGCATTTCGTGGACATGACGTTCAACATTTTGCCGGCCCAGTTCAAAGACGGCTTTCCGTTCCACTGGGTCTGGCTGCCGCTGGGCATCATGGCGTTTATGGGTGGGCTGCTCGCGCAGGTGTTCATGAAGAAATTCGCCAGCGCCTCGCCGTATCCCAAGAAAGACCCGCGACTCATCGAGGCCATGGGGCTTTATCATCCCGTGGCCACGCAGATTTCCGGCGGCGAACTGGATCAAGCCGACACCCGGCACGGCGCGCCCGTCCAACCGAAGGGAGGTCACTGATGAACTCAGGTACGTCTGAAAACCAATCCATGGGCCGCAATTTCTCCGTGACCGCCGCGGTCGTGATCGTCTGCCTGATCTTTGCCGGGCTCGTCTGGAAGATGCAGCAGTACACCACCCCGCCGCCGCTTAACGCGGTACGCGCTGCGGAACGCACCAAGGCGCTCGCCGATTTGCGCGCTGAAGAAGCCACCGCGTTGAACAACGTGGGCTGGGTGGATCAGGCGAAAGGCGTCGTCCGTTTGCCGATTGCCGACGCGGTCAGGCTGGCGGAGCAGCAGTGGCAGAATCCCGCAAAAGCCCGGGCCGATTTGATTGCCCGGGTCGAAAAAGCCACGGCTCTCCCGCCCAAAGCGCCGGAGAAACCGAGCCAGTTCGAGTAACTGTTTTGCTTTGATGTCTTCGATTTTCCAGGAGCAAGGAGAGGCGCGGAATGAATGGTGTTTACGTCCGCCCTCACCCCGCCCCTCTCCCCCAGGAGAGGGAGAAATATTCGCCGGCGTTATGCGAGACGATGGCCGCCGGTTGTCGAACGCGCACGGGGAGGAATCGCAAAAACGAGCCGATTGCAACTGGAACGTGCAAATTTTCGAGTGCCGCGCGATGGCTCTCCCTCTCCCCGGGGGAGAGGGTCGGGGTGAGGGCGGGCGTTCATCCCAATTTACTTGCGCCTTCTGCGAATGAACGCGACTCCGCACACCTCGCCGCAGCAGATTGACAATTCCTGTCGTCTGCCGCTCTTTTCCCTGTTTGGCGGGGCGGCCATCTGGCTTGCGCTGAGTTCGGGCTTTGGCCTCATTGCTTCGCTGACTTTCCACAAACCGACGCTGTTCGCCGACTACGCTATGTTGAGCTACGGTCGGGCGTATCCCGCCTGGTCGAACTTGCTCGTTTACGGTTTCTGCATTCCCGCCGGCCTGGGCGTCGGGCTCTGGTTGCTCGCCCGCCTTGGTCGCGTCGAGCTCGCCAAACCCTGGCTTATCACCGTCGGCGCGGAACTCTGGCACCTGGGTGTGCTCGTCGGTCTGATGGGAATTCTCTCCGGTCAAAGCACCGGGTTTGAGTGGCTCGAAATGCCGCGGTCTGCCGCGGTGATTTTGTTCCTTGCGTTCCTGCTGATCACGGTTTGGGGCTATGTGACCTATGCCCGCCGTTCCGAGGCGGCACTGTATCCGTCGCAGTGGTTCGTGCTCGCAGCGTTGCTCTGGTTTCCCTGGATCTTCTCGACGGCTACTTTGCTGCTGCAGGTTTTCCCCGTGCGCGGCGTCGTGCAGGCTTCCGTGGCGTGGTGGTTTTCCGGCAACCTCATTAATGTCTGGCTGACGCTCGCCGGTCTGGCTTCCACTTTCTACCTGCTGCCCAAACTTACCGGTCGCCCCCTGCAAAGTCATTACCTCGCGCTCTTCGCCTTCTGGACGTTGATTCTCTTTGGTACCTGGACGGGCATACCGGCGCACGCCGCGCTGCCTGCCTGGATGCCGACCTTGAGTGGGGCAGCGAGCGTGATGCTCTTGATTCCCGTGCTGGCCGTCGCGGCCAGTGTGATTCTGACTGTTCGCGGCAGCCAGACGCCGTGTGGTGGTGGACCATTGTGCTTCACAAAATTTGGCGTGGTGTCGCTGGTGCTGACGACATTGCTGCTGGCGATTGCCGCCTGCCCCCAGGTGAGCCGGGTCACGAATTACACCTGGTTCGGTCACGGCCAGACCACGCTGCAGATCTACGGTTTCTTCGCGATGACGATGTTTGGTGCGATTTATCACATCATGCCTCACCTCGTCGGTCCGGACCGGATTTGCCCCCGCTGGATGCGGATAAACTTCTGGCTCGTGATGCCGGGCACGCTGCTGTTTGCTCTGCCGCTGGTGTTCGGTGGCATAACGCAAGGTTTGAAGCTGATGGACGCAACCATTCCCTTTGTGGAGGTGGCCAAATCCACTTTGATGGCGTTTCGCATCAGCACCCTCGGCGAGACGATGATCTTGCTCGGCAATCTGATCTTCGTGTTCAACCTCCTCGCGGCCATGGCGGGCTATTATCGCTCGATCGGCAAAGCCGCCTACGCGGAGGCCACCGCGCTGGAACCAGCGAGGGTGCAACCATGAAATCCAGCGCGCTGGTTTTTCTGGCGGCGTTTATCGCGCTTTCCGCGTCGTGGGGTGGTTTCGTCCTGGCGCCGCAATTGCAGTTGGGGCGCGCCGCCCAGGTCAAGACCGGCCCGGCGCAGGACAACTATCCCCTTGCGCGGCCCGGGCTCGCAGCGCAGGGCGCGGAAGTTTATCGCTCGCTCGGCTGCGTGTATTGCCACAGCCAGTCGGTCGGTCAGGAAGGCGTGAAGTGCGAGATCATTTTGACGGACGCGGGAACCAATGCCACCGCTACGCTGGCCGCGTTGGGTAAGTTGAACGCGGGATTGGACAAGCCACAAACCCTCGCCCTTTTGCCGAAAGCCATCCTGCAAGTCGCGGATATGAACGCCGCGGATCCGATTCTCAAGGCGCTGGGTGCCGCCGGCGCCAAGGCGCAGGTTCGGGTGAGTGCGGTGGGACCGGACATTTCGCGCGGCTGGGGCCGGCGGCGAACGGTCGCCCAGGATTACGTCTTCGATTTGCCCGTGCAACCCGGCTCGCGGCGGGCCGGACCGGACCTTGCGAATGTGGGCCGCCGGCAGCCAGATGCCAACTGGCAGTTGCGCCATCTCTACGCGCCCGCGGCCGAGGTGCCAGGTTCGTTGATGCCGCCGTACCGCTTCTTGTTTGAGCTGCGCAAGGTGGGGAAACCGGCGTCTGCCGGTGCGCTCCAATTTTCCGGCGCGTTCGCCCCGCCGGCCGGCTACGAAATCGTGCCGACTGAAGCCGCCCGGGCACTGGCCGCATATCTGGTCAGTTTGCACGCCGATGCGCCATTATTTGAGTCTCCGTTCACCGCGCCCGCCGCCGCACCGGCCGCGGCCACCAATGCTGCTGCGAAATGAACGCCGAACCGAACCAACCGAGCCGCGTGCAGCCGGAAACCGAACCGACTTCCGCGACGACCACCGTGCCGATGTGGTTGATTGCGGCGTTGCTGGTGTTGCTCTTCCTCGGCGCGTGGTATTTCGACGCGCGCGGCGGGTGGTTCGAGGCGAAAGTTTATGAGCCCTATCGTTCCCTGACCGACCTCGAACGGTTTCAACCCCGTTCCGGCAGCGACGCCGTGGTGCTGCGCGGTCGAGTGTTGTATGAACTGAATTGCGCGCTCTGCCACAACTCCGACGGTATGGGCAAACCAAACCAAGCCCCGCCGCTGGCCGGATCGGAATGGGTTCTGACCGTGGGCGTGAACCGTTTGATACGTATCCCGCTGGTTGGCCTGAACGGACCGATCGAAGTCAAGGGCCAGGTGTGGAATCTGCCCATGGCGGCGATGGGCGCGCAGTATTCTGACGACGATCTCGCCGCCGTGCTCAGCTACATTCGCAGCGCCTGGGGCAACAAGGCTGCCATTGTCACCGCCGAGCAGGTCAAGAAAGTGCGGGCGGAACTGGCTGGTCGCACCCAGCCCTACGCCGGCGGCGATGAGTTGAAGAAAGAAGCGGAGTAATTTGCGGAGCGCCGAGCACCGGCTCGGCTCGATGGCGCGGCGGCGGCGTTCGGAAAGGCAAAACTCCACACCGATTGAGCGACCACAGCGGATAAACCCGCGAGCGCGGCGCGGCGCGGGTTAAGCTGGAAAAAGCATGTGGCTCCACGAAACACGCGAAATGTCACGAAAAGACGGGCCGAACAGGAAAAGGGTCGCTGCCCTCAACGAGGGCAGGTGGTGACCACGCCGGGAAACGGTTCTTGCGCCTCCCGTGCGTGTGGTTCGTGGATTGCGTGGTTAACGCAACTGCCTCTTTAAACCCGAACTCCGAAGTCGGACGGCGACTGGCTCGTAGCGCAGGTTTCCCAACCTGCTGTATCGCCGACTTCCCAGTCGGCTGACCGCCCGAAAACTTGGGCGCACAGAATTGTCCACGGTCTGCGGGTTGGGAAACCCGCGATACCGCAGACTGGGAAGTCTGCGCTACAAGCTCTACTTCGAAGTTCGGGATTAATGTTCTAAAGCGCGTTCCAACCGTGCGCTGCAATCATGGCGCGGACGATCTGGCGGCGCCGTTCCAAGGCCACATTGCCCCGCCGGTTCTTTAGCGCCTCCCGCGGTACGGCATAAAGACAATCGCATTTGCACAGCGTCGGCCAATCCATCCCGTCTGATTTGTCGAGGACGACTTCATTGGGATTCGGTGGACGGACGGCGCGCTGCGAGGTGCAGTCCAATACTTCGATAATTTCTTTGCGGGCCACCCGGGCCGGATGCGACACGATCACCACGGGATGGTTGCCCCACCCCAAATCGGTTTCAAAAACATCCCAAGCATTCATGGTTTGGCGCCTTTGCGGGCGGCGCCGCGCACCGCCCGGAAAGCCGCCCGGCCCATGGCGTCGGCGCGCGGGTCCGCTTTGCCGTAGAAGGATTCCACCTGCGCCGGCGTGAGCGGCGGCGGTGTCAGGTATTCGGTTTCTTGCGCCTGCATCCGGCGGATGGCTTCCCGGACGGCTTCACTTTGGTTGTTAAAACGGCCCGTCTTCACCAGACCGGCCACGTATTGCTGCTGTGCTTTCGCGAGGGCGTATCCCATGCCGCCACCTTCAGGCAACTATTGGAGAAGTGCAAGCGCAATGTTACCCCGCCCCGGCGGGTAGGGTTACGAACAAAACGAGACGCACGAACTGTCGGAATGCTTGAATGGGTTTGGATCGAACCCTGCGGCTCCGGGCTTGTTTGAAAACTGTAGCGTCAGCCATCTTGGCTGACGTAGAGCCGGGCTTCCAGCCCGGCGGAAAAAGCCCCAGATCCGAAAAGGCATTGTGAAATCGGGGCGTCACCGACCCGCGGACGATTTTTCCGGGCGGCAAGATGCCGCCCTCCACGGCAGGCAGGATGCCCGCCGCTACTTTTCAAACAGGCGCTCATGGCTGAACGCCCACGCGATAGAAGAACGGGCCAAGGCCAGTGGCGCTTGTGTCCTTGTAACTTGTCGTGTCGCCCTGACTGGTGAGGTTGCCGGTCAGCAAGGAAAATGATGGTGCGGCGGCGAAGTTGGTGGCGCGTTCAAGGAAGTAGGTGCGGTTGCCCACGCTCTGCCAACTCACGGTGAGGCCCGACGCATCGTGAGTGGAATTAAGCATTCGCAGCGCGGACACAGCATCGGTGGGAACGGTCCCGGCAATCCATTCCTGCCAATTGTTGGGACCGTCACCATCGGAATCGGCGGCATCCACCGCGGCATCGGGGGTCAAACCGTATTGTTGCAACCAAGCGTAAGAAATTACGGAGGCGGGCGACTGGAACTCGTAAGCGCCGATATCAACCGTGCCACCCGTAGTCCGCGGATTGCCGTCGAGATCGGGAATAACCGGCGCGTGGGCGTTGAAGCCCGAGTTGATGCAGGGCGAGTTGGATTGCAGCCGCAGATTACCGCCGGCAAGATTCACGAAAAGCGGCGGATTCCAGATATTACCGACGACGCCCCGGGGCGGGAAGGGCGTGGTGCAGCAGTAGGAAAACTCCGAGTAATAATCCCAGTTCGCAGCATCGTTCGGAGCCGTGTTGAAATAGACGATGCAATTGTAAAGTTTGGCATAAGAAACCCCTCCCCCGAAGCCAGCCGAGTTGCCGATCACTGTGCAGTTATTCAGCGTGCTGAAATACGCCCCGCCGCCTTGGGAGGCCGAATTGCTGCTCAACGTACAGTTGTTCAGCGTGCATGAATATGCCCCGCCGCCGTAGATAGCGGAATTGCCGACCAGCACGCAGTTGGCGACCACGGCGTTCGTAGTCGCGATCAAAGCGTTCGGAGATTGGCCGAAGACTCCGCCGCCGAATTCATCGACCTTGGTCGCGCCGTTGGTCAAAGTGAACCCGGCCAGCCGCGCGCCGTCCGCCAGATAGACGCACCGGATCGCTTGGCCGCCATTGGTAGTCCCGGGCATTTGATAGCCCCGAATAACGGTGAACTCCGGCCCATTCACGCTTCGCACAATCACAGCCTTTGTTACCGCCACCCGGTTGCTCGTGCCGCCAGCGACCATCCGCCCGCCAGTGGCGTAGATTCCGTTGGTCACCAGCACAATCGCCCCTCCGCCCACGACCGGGGCCGCATCCACGGCATCCTGAATGTTGTTCGCCGCCGCGGCCCAGGAAGTGTATGGCGGCACCGGGTTCGCATTGCCCGCGGAAACGTAATGGATCGGCTGCTGCACCACTTGCACCAATACGGTCGCACTCACACCAGCTGGGTTGCTTTCATTGTAAGCACGCAGCACGACCGCAAAGTTCCCGGGCGTCGCCCACGCATGGCTGGCATAGGGCCGATTGCTCGTCACCACGCCATCACCAAAATCCCACGCGCTGCCCGCCGTTCGCCCGCCGATCAACCCTGTGAATTCCATCACGTGGCCGGGCACCACAGTTCGGAGACCTGGGGCTATGATTTCGACGGTCAGCGATCCCGTCACCGCGCCAACGTGATATTCATCGCAACCGATGGAGGGTGGATTGGCCCAAACCTCGCCATCCACATCAGGGCCGCTGGTGTAAGCAGCGTTGCCTGCGCCGCGACAGGGGGACACGCTGCTCAAGTGTGAAAGGCTGGCGAGTTGTGGCTCGCCGGTGATATTGCCGGCCCCACTTAGAGGCAACGGGGTGGTGCAAGAGTAGTTCACATTTCCTCCATCCAAATTCGCGCCGAGCGGCGCCGTGTTGTAGTACACGATGCTATTTGTGATCTGTACCTCGTAGCAGCCACCCCCCCTTTCCGAGGCCGAGTTGCCGGTCACGGTACAGTTATTCAGCGTGCCTGCAGTCACGCCACCGCCACCGATCGCTGAGTTGCTACTCACCACGCAGCTATTCAGGCGACTGAAAACCGCCCCACCGCCAGAGCTGGCCGAGGAGTTCCCGATTAGCGCACAGCGGATCAGCGTGCCGAAATACGCGCCGCCGCCATAGGTGCTCGCTGAGTTCCCGACGATTAGACAGTTGGTAGCCACCGCCAACGTCGAATCTGGACACACCAACCCGCCGCCAACTCCGCCACAGCACCCCGTCGCACCATTGGTCAGGGTGAAGCCGGACAGAGTGGCCCCGTTCGTCAGATACACGCACCGAATCGCATTGTCGCCGTTGGGG
>JANOHH010000875.1:0-1363 GCA_031406395.1 Verrucomicrobiota bacterium
CGGCGGTTCGACTGAAGCCGAAGGCGCGCCAGTTTGAAACTGATCAAGGCGTTCCTTTAAGCGACGCGCTTCCAGTTGCAGGGAATCCAACATCCGGATAAACGACTCCGCCTGGTCGGAAAGGCGACTGACCTTGCGCGCCAGCCAAATGAAACCGATGATGACCAACACCGCAATCAGGAAGGGCATAAGGTAATCATCATGTCATGGATTAGCCGGATCTCGTTGACGTGATTAACGGTTTCCGCCGTGAAACGCAAGCCGTGACTTGGCATCCCTGCTGAAGTGCAAGAAAGGTTCAAAAGTCCTTACCTGGAAACAAAAAAGGCATCCTTGCGGATGCCTTTGTGCCACGAAACCAAGTCTCGCAAATTACGGAATCAGAATCGAGTTTAAGGGGGCGGAGGAGTCACCAGAATTCTTCAAAGCTTCACGGAGCTTTGGTGTGGTCACCTGCTGCACGCTGCCATCCGCCAATGCAAGGTTGCCTTGTCGCTGGTGCATCTTATCCGTCCAGCCGGCAGCAGTGGCTACGACGGTAAAATTCGTGCCAAGCGTGAGCGAGAGGCCATTACCGGTACTACCATAGCCGAATGGCTTGGCCGTGTCTGGAGCGCCACCAACGTAGGGCCCGATGTTGCGGTCACCCGAGAGCAGCATCTGCGGATTGGTTTCATCGGCGTCTTTCCCAACGAAGTAGGAGGTAGCCGCATTATTGTTAAAATCACCCGAGGCCGGGGGTTTACCACTGAAGTTCGTCCGGGCGCTGCGCTCGTCGCTGGGACAAACCACGATTTTGGGTGTACTTAACTCGTTCGACATGACTTGGAAAATCACATAATTCGATACGGACGCTGCACCCGTCACAGTTGGATTGGGCCATCCCGCCGCTGGCTGTGCCCCACCATCGGCCCGAGCCACGTTCATGGGATAGCGGTCGTTGTTGTCACCTGACCAGAGGCGAAACGACAGACCGACTTGCTTGAGGTTGTTGACGCAATTGATGCGTTGCGCTTTTTGTTTCGCTTTGGCGAGCGCCGGTAACAGCAGGCCCGCCAGAATAGCGATGATGGCAATAACGACTAACAGCTCGATGAGCGTGAAAGCCCCGATTTTGGACTGAGGATTTTTGTTCATATACGCAATGGTTGTTTGTTGTTTTTCGGTAAACAGTCTGCGAACTCCTATGATTCAGTTCACTCCGTCAACCTGATTTCAGAAACTTTTTAGCAGTCGCAATGCCATCACGATTTCCGGCCTGAAAGCGCAAATCGCGGTGTTCAGTAACACCCTTTGCGTGGAAATTTTCACGCAACTTGCGTGAGGCTGACGCAAACTCGAAGTTAAAACTTCAGCGTGGGTT
>JANOHH010000895.1:0-2071 GCA_031406395.1 Verrucomicrobiota bacterium
CTCGGCAGAGCGCCGCAATTATTCCCAAAGCTATTCAGTGGCGCTCTGCCGAGACGCCGCTACGAAGGCAAAGATATGTTCCTCGCCAAAGTCGAAGGCTCGGTGGTCGCCACCAAAAAGGAAGCCACCATGAACGGTCGCAAGCTGCTCTTGTTGCGCCCGCAATTGGTGGATGAAAAAGACCCCACCAAATTCCGCCCCGGCGCGAACACGATCGTGGCGGTGGACAGCGTGGGCGCGGGCATTGGTGAACTGGTAATGTTCTGCCAGGGCAGCAGCGCCCGGCTCGCCGCCGGCCTCAAGGATGCGCCCGTGGACGCCGTTGTCATCGGAATTGTTGATATCGTGGACGTATTCGGGAAACAGATTTATAGCGGGAAGGCTTAATAAAACATGCCACGTTTGAGCATAGCATTCATTAAAGCGCTACTTGTGGCTGCTGTCCCAAAGGCTGCCAATTCCTGTGAGTCCGTGCCTATCCGTGGTTAACATTTTATGAGCGCAGTGAACGAAACTTTGATCCGTGACGTGGTAGCCGAGGTGCTCGGACGCATCGGTGGCGCGACGACAACCACAACCCGCCCAGCTTCCGCGCCCACGTCGAGCGCCGCTGCTAAGTCTGATTCCTGTGGATGCAGCACGAAGAAATCTACTCCTGCTCCGGCCTTGCGCGGCAAGTTCGGCGTGTTTGCCGACGCGAATGAAGCCTGTGTGGCAGCGCAGGAAGCATTCGTGCAACTGCAGCGGGGCGGCATGGCCGCCCGGCGGAAGATTGAAGAGATCGTCAAAGCGATGGCGGAGAAAAACGCCGAGGCGTGGGGCAAACTCGAACTCGACGAGACCAAAATCGGTCGCCTCGATCACAAGATCGCCAAGCTGGGACTCATCAAGCTCGTACCCGGCGTGGATTGGTTGCGGCCGGATGCGCGGAGCGGCGATCACGGGATCACGCTCGAAGAATACACGCCGTTCGGCGTGGTGGGCGCAATCACGCCCAGCACACATTCGATCCCCACGTTGAGCGGCAACATCGTCAACATTTGCGCCGCGGGCAACGCGGTCGTCTTCAACGCGCATCCGAGCGCGGCTCGTTGCGCCGCTGTCGCCGTACGCGCGTACAACGAAGCGATTTATCGCGAGACCGGAATTGAGAACATCGCGTGCATCATTGAGAAACCATCCCTCGATTCCTTCAACGCCCTGTGCAAACACGAAAACACCCGCCTGCTGCTCGTCACCGGCGGACCGATGGTTGTGAAAGCCGCGATGCAAACGGGCAAGCGCGCCATCTGCGCTGGCCCGGGCAATCCGCCCGTGCTGGTGGACGACACCTGCTGCCCGGCGCGAGCGGCCAAGGCGATTATTTCCGGTGCGGCGTTTGACAACAACCTGCTATGCATCGGCGAGAAACAGGTCTTCGTGCTCGACAGCGTCGCCGACAAATTGATGCAACGCATGGCCGAGAACGGTGCAGTGAAGTTGAGCGGCGCGCAGCTCGACAACCTCACGAAAGCCGCGTTCACCTTCAAAGAGGGCCAAGGTGGCGGCTGCGCTCACGCCAGCGTGAACAAGGATTACATCGGCAAAGACACCAGCGTGCTGGCGAAGGCCGCAGGGATAGGCATTCCGTCGGACACACAGTTGCTCTTTGCCGAGACGGATGCCCAGCATCCGTTTGTGCAGGAGGAACAGATGATGCCCATGTTGCCGATCGTTCGCGTGAAAAGTGTCGAGGAAGGCATCACGCTGGCGAAGCAATCGGAACACGAGTATCGCCATACCGCGATCATCCACTCCCATGACGTGGAAAACATCACCGCCATGGCGCGCGCATTGGACACGACGCTGTTCGTAAAGAACGGTCCTTCGCCCGCCGGCCTTGGTCTCGGAGGGGAAGGTTATCTGAGTTTCTCCATTGCCACGCCAACGGGCGAAGGCATCACGAACCCGCGCACTTTTACGCGTGTCCGCCGCTGTGTGATGGTGGACAACCTCCGAATTTATTGAGTCATGCTGCTGGCGCGAGTCGAAGGCAACATCGTGGCAACCCGGAAACACCCGAGTTTCGAGG
>JANOHH010000905.1:0-15789 GCA_031406395.1 Verrucomicrobiota bacterium
CACCCACGCAAGTTAAAATCTGGTTCCAAAATCATCGTTACAAGACAAAACGTGCTGCAGTTGAGAAAGGTATGGATGGACATCATCATCAACACCATCATCAGAATTTTTCAACAAATGCCTCAGGTCTTCACTCGCCACGACGCGTTGCTGTTCCGGTGCTCGTTAAAGATGGCAGACCTTGTCTCGCTGGCAGTCAAAAGCAATTAGAGATTTTGACAACAAGCATACCAAGCTCCGTCGCCATGAACGGAAATCATCTGACATCACTGACCACCTCAACTTTTCCCTCACTAATACACAGTCATGCGGTGAATTCAATGAACCGAGGCTGGTGGTCATAAATTATTCAATAAAATTTTGTCTATTTGTGTCTGTATGAAAAATTTACTTTAATTTAATTTGCTGTAAATTTTTAACTCTTAAAATAATCAAAAAATAAAAATTACTGCAATAATCAAGAACTTTATTTAAATTATTTTAGTTTTTCTTAAAACGCATTTGCCTGCAATTGAAAACATCAATTAAAGTTGTTGTCACATTAAATTCACGTAAAAATCGTGATCTGTAGAATTTTTTTTGCTCTCACTTTTTCTCAGCTAAAAATAGTTAAGAAGAAATTTTCTTCTCTTTACTTCAATGCGACATTTTTTCAATGAAAATGATACATTCGGTTTGTGGCATTGAGTTGAAAAGAACTCTTAGATAAAATTATTAAAATGGTTCAAAAAAATAAAAAAATATTATAAACATTCTCTAAATATCAGATCATGATTGTTCATCCTTCATACTTTTATCATTTTCATTGAAATTTGCCATTTTTACTTTTTTAAAAATTTTAAAATTTCAAAGGTTACTTATATTAATTTTTCAATTACTAAAATTCAATTTAATGATTTTAATTTAATAACGTATCAAGGTGAAGTAAACTGAAGTAAAATGTATCAAACTGTAGTAATGTGCAGTATAGTGTAGTAAACTGCAGTAAGGTGAATCAAACTGTAGTAAAGTGAAAGGAGACGGACAGAATTGGGTGATGGTCGGCTGGTTCCGGTCGTTTATGACGCCGATGATTGTGATGATGGCGATTCCGTTTTCGCTCGTCGGCATCATGCCGGCGCACGGCGCAATGGGCGCATTCTTTACCGCAACCTCGATGATCGGCTTCATGGCGGGCGCGGGCATCGTGGTGCGCAACTCGATCATTCTCGTGGACTTCATCGAGCAACGATTGCGCGAAGGCATGCCACTGGCGGAAGCGGTGGTGGATGCGGGCGCCGTGCGCTTTCGGCCAATGCTGCTCACCGCCATGGCCGTCGTGGTGGGCGCCAGCGTGATTCTAGCCGACCCGATTTTCCAAGGTCTCGCCATCTCGCTGATGGCGGGCGAGGTGGCGTCGCTCCTCATCAGCCGCATGGCCGTGCCGGTGCTTTACTACATGGCGTTCAGCCGGAAGCGAGGCTGAGCTGGCTTCGGTTTCGACAGCCTAGCCTCAAGCTACGGAAGTAAGCCAATCCAAAGGGTGGTATGCGTCTCGTCCGTTCATTGCCAAGGCGGCGGGGGAACGGAAAGGATTTGTTTTATGGGGCGCAAACCGCTAACTAGTGCGCACTGCTGTCATGAGTCTGGCCCAAACTCTTCTACGCACGCCGAACCGCCGTATCGCGGTCATGGCGGCCTTGGTCTTTGCTTTTGATCAACTGACCAAATTCATCGTGCTGCAGTTCCTCGGCCAAGGCCAGGAGCGCGTGATCGTTGATGGCTTCTTCAAGTTCGTTCATTGGGGCAACACCGGCGCGGCGTGGAGCATGTTTCGCGGCAACAACGAACTCCTCGCCATCGTGGCGCTGCTGGCGCTCGTCGTTCTCTTTCTGGCGCGCAACCATTTCGACACCCGGACCCGGCTGGGCCAGCTAGCCTTCGGCATGATCCTGGGTGGCATTGCCGGAAATTTGACCGACCGACTCCTGCCCAGCCGGCAACATGTCATTGATTTCGTATATTTTTACATCAAGCGCCAAGGCGGCGAGGAGATCGGTTTCCCCGCTTTCAACGTGGCCGACAGCGGAATCTGTATTGGCGTGGCGCTGGTTTTTTGGGTGACATGGAAAGGCGACCACGCGGCGAAGCCGGTAGAAACTTCGGGGCCGAAAACGCCGAACGTTGAATGAAGAAAGTATTCAGTCTCCTGTGTTCCGGGGCGACCACTTGCGATTGCTGAATCCGAGACGCTGAATCCTTCCCCGATGCCGCTCCGCACCGAAACCCTGACCATCGAAAACTCCCATCCCGGCGAGCGGCTCGATACTTTTTTGCGCCGGCAATTGCCGGCCACATCGCGCGGGGCCATTCAGCGGTTGATCGAACAGGGCCACCTCACCGTCAATGGTCAACCCACCAAGCCCACGCACACGCCGCGCGCGGGCGAAGTCGTACGCATCGTCTGGCCCGAAGCCCGAACCGCCGAGGCGCAACCGGAGGACATGCCGCTCGATGTTTTGTTTGAAGACGAAGCGTTGCTCGTGTTGAACAAGCCGGCTGGGTTGGTGGTTCATCCCGCGGTCGGGAACGAGGAACACACGCTTGTCAATGCGCTCCTCCATCATTGTGCCGGGCAACTCAGCGGCATCGGCGGCGTGGCGCGACCGGGCATCGTCCACCGGCTCGACAAGGAAACCAGCGGCTGCCTGGTCGTGGCCAAGAACGACGAAACGCATGTCGCCCTCTCGAATCAATTTGCCGGGCGAACTGTGGAAAAAGTTTACCTCGCCATCGTCTGCGGCGTGCTGCCCCGTGACGAAGGCAACATCCGCGCCGCCATTGCGCGGCACCCGACGCATCGGAAACGCATGGCCGTGCGCGACGAAGACGAAGGCCGCGCAGCGCACACCGGTTACCGCGTCATTGAACGACTTCGCGGCGCCACGCTCGTCGAAGTCCAACTTTACACCGGGCGGACCCACCAAATTCGCGTCCACTTCCAACACCTCGGATTTCCGGTCGGCGGCGACACCACATATGGCCCGCGGCAAACCAAACTTCTCGCGGAGTTGACCCGCTACGAAGCCCCGCGCGTTCTACTCCATTCGCACAAACTTGGATTCACTCATCCGGGCACCGGGGAACAAGTGATCTTCAAAGCGCCTTGGCCGGCCGATTTTGCGGAAGCGTTGAAGGTTTTGAGGTCGGCATAGAGCCGCGCCCACCGAGGGTTGGACGGTAGTGTGTTTACGCGGTAGGGCAACCAAATACGGCGCGGTCGCTACCAGAATTAGTCCGCCTCCGGTTGGTCCAGATGCTTGCCCGGGGGCAGATCAGCGTATTTCTCCAGATGTTCCGGGCGCAAGGGACTGGCAATCGTGTGTTCTTCCGCGAACCATTTACCCAAGTCAACCAGCCGACAGCGCTGCGAACAAAAGGGGCCGAACTTTCCCGCGAACCAATCGCCCGACTTCCGACACGTTGGACATTTGACTATCACCGGGCCGCTCCTGCCTTGGGCTAACGCCGCACTTCCGCGCCCACGGCTTTGAGATTGCCGGCGATGCTCGCGGCCGCGGGCCGTTTCACGCCGCCAACCTGCAAGATGGCCTGCACGTCCGCGATGATGGCGTCGAATTGCGCCGCCGGGAGCGGTTTGCTGTTGAACACCGAGTTAAGATTCTGCGCCAGCCGTTCCTGTTCCTGCTCGCCCAAGCTGTTCTCTCCCAAAGCGGCGGCCAGCGTGTCCACAAACTTGGTCACCGTGGGCAACGAAGGTTTGGTGGTCCGGGCCGCGACGGCGAGGTCTTTGATGAATTGCTGCTTTTGCTCCGCCGTCACGGGGGAACCGGGTTTGAGGGCGGCCAGGTCGGTCTTGATCTTGGCAATGTTCTGCGCCTGAAGCACGGCGGGGTTGGGGGCAGCGGGGGTCCCAGGGGTGGCCGGGGCTGCTGGTCGAGGGGCAGCCGGGGCCGGCGGGGGCACGCCCTGACGGACATTGTTCTGATTCACCAATTCCTTGGCCCGCTGTTTGATCTGGGCCCCTTGGGCACCCTGCCCGTAGGCGGTCGAGAAGAATGCAAAATGAAGAACTAAAAACGCCAAACACCAAAGGGTCGAACGTCGAAGGTCGAGGGTCGAGCGCTGTGGTTTCCACCCGCGACGCAGAACCACCCACTTATTCTCAGTTTTTGATTGGTGACTTTTCATTGATCACGGCCACCCCTTTCTGGCCGAGCAGCGCGACATAATCCATAAGAATTCGACCAGCTTCTTCGAGAGTCGCATCCGTCACGGGCGCAGTTTCAGTATCGGATTCGCTTCCTGGGTCGTCGTTGGCGACGACGAGGCGGATGGCGCCGACGGGGCGGATGGCGCCGGGGGCGCCAGTCAATTTCGCGTTCAAGGTGTTGGTCTTTAACGTGGGCGCCGGCAGGCCAGTCAGTTCGGCTTGTTTGAGAGTCAGTTCATAAACGGTCGGCTCAGTCGCTTTGCGGGCGAGGCGCTCCTGATTGCGCGCTTTTTCGCGCGCTTCATTGTCTTCCATTTCCTTCAGCCGTTCCTTTTCGTTGAGGGAAATTGTCTTATCCGCCTGGAGCTTGCGGAACTGATCAATGTCCTCGCGGATGTAAACGAAGTCCTGATTGGTGGAGATGCGTTCGTTGGAACGACTCAAGAGGTCCTGCAGATAGGGAACTACCTGGTTCAGCTTGTCATAGCGCGCACTTTCGATCTGATCCCAGGCCAGCGCGTTCTCCAGCGAGCTTTCGCCGATCTCTTTGACGTAATTCAATTTCGACGGCAGGACGATGTCAGAATACACACCTTTGAGCTGGGTGGACCCGCCGCTGACGCGGTAAAACTTGCCACGGGTAATCTTGAGGGTGCCGGGATCGTTGGTGGCGGTGGCGCTGGGGCGCATGGCGTAACGCAGCGGGTTTAGGTTTTGCACGGTGCCTTTGCCGTGCGTGGCCTTATCACCAACGATGATGGCACGCCCATAATCCTGCAATGCGCCGGCGAGAATTTCCGAGGCCGAAGCGCTGAAGCGGCTGGTCAACACCACCAAGGGGCCGTCATACATCACGGTGGGGTCGGGGTCATCGGTGACTTGGTGCCCGCCGGCGCCGTTGACCTGGACGATGGGGCCGTCCTTGATAAACATGCCGGTTAGTTTAACGCATTCCTCGAGCGAGCCGCCGCCGTTACGCCGCAGATCCAGGATGATGCCCTGGCATTTTTCGGCCTGCAGCTTGGCCACCAGCCTGGCCACGTCAACCGAGGTAAAGTGCTGGGCGGATTCGCCATTGGTGCCGGTCTTTCTCGGGACACCGATATCCATCGGCACATAGAAAGTTGGGAGGTCAATGACCCCGAGGCGAAAGGTTTGACCTTCTCCCGTCGGCAAGTCAATGACCTTGGCTTTCGCGGCTTGGTCGTCCAGTTTGATTTCGTCGCGAATAATGCTGATGACGCGGCGCTCGGAAGAATCGGTCACGGGAATGACGGTCAGTCTTACTTCAGTGTCTTTCGGACCACGGATGAGTTGAACCACTTTGTTGAGGGGCATTTCGACGACATCCACGGGAGGCGCGTTGCTTTGGGCGACGGCGACAATACGATCCTTTTCGCCAAGCTGTTTGCCCTTGGCGGCGGGTCCGCCCGCCATCAGTTTGCTAATGGTGCAGTAGCCGTCCACCGAGCGGAGTTCCGCGCCGATACCAAAGAGGGATAGGTTCATCCCGATGGCAAAATTCTCCGCCTGAGGCGGGCCGAAATAGTCAGAATGCGGATCGTAGACATGGGCCAGCGATGTAAGATAAAGTTGCAATACCTCGTCCGCATCCCATTCCCTGAAGAAGCGAAGATTCCGTACGTAGCGCAGATTCAAAGTCTCGACAATTTCCCCCGCAACAGTTTTCGGCTTGGTCTCCTTGGCAACGGTAGTGGTGCCGGCTGGTTCGTTGGTCACGTTTGCCCCGGTGATGATGAGGTTAGGTTGCCGGGGTGCGTCACTTTCCGGCTTAGCGTCCACCGACAGGTTGCCTACGCGGTTGGTCTTGGCGGTCGCAGCGGTGCTGGCAGCTTTTTTCTTGGCGGCCAGTTTGACGAGCTTTTCTTCAAGATACTCAAAGCGCAGTCGTTGCCGCCAAAGGGTGTGGGCCTCGGTCAGATCGCGTGGGTAGGGCGCGTCTTTGCGGTTGGTGATGATCTTTTCGTCGGTGTCGAAAGTGAATTGTTCTTCCTGCAACAAAGTCCCGGCGTAAGCGACGCGCTGGGTCAGACGCTCGTAGAACCGGTTGAAGATGCGATAAGCGGGCGTGGTGTCCCCCACGCGCGTGAGGTCGTCGAGCCGGGTGCGATAGCGCTCGAACTCGGCAAGGTCTTCCTGGGTGAAATGCAGGTGTTGCGGGTCGAGGGTTTCGAGGTAACGGTCCAGGAACTTGTCGGAGAATTCGTCGTCGAACCGATGCTTCAGGAAATGCTGGCTTTCGAGCAGGCCGGCGGTGACATACGCGATGCGGGCATCATCCGGACCAGGGGCAGGTGGGTTCGTTCGGGCGATCTTAAGGGCATCGGCAATGGCTTCGGGTTTGGTGACCTCGGCCTTGGGGCTGGCCGCCGCATAAAGCCAAACGACCGGGAGCCCACTAACCACGATCAACCAGACCATCGATATAAATCTGCGTGACATATTCTCTTGTCGCGGTTTATCCGCTTAATTTAGACCTAATATACGGTGAATCATTCAATGTGGCGAATAAAGATTTCGCCGGGTTCGAACCCCGGGCGGACCTGCGGAGCCAAAATCGCGGCCAAAATGATGTTGAACTCCGGAGGAGGATTTTCTATGGTATGCACCATGAATATTAAAGTGACTACCATTTCGATTTTTGCCTGTGTGCTGGCAGCTACCGGGCTGCGTGCCGAAGACGCCAAAACCTTCAAAGATGACAAGGAGAAGGCTAATTATGCCATCGGCATAAGCGTTGGCGGCAATTTCAAGCAAGCAAACTTTGAATACGACGAGGCGGCCTTCAATCGGGGCATGGTGGACGCCTTGGCGAACAAGCCGGGACTCACCATGCCGGAAGCGCAGGAAACCATCAAAAAGTATCAGCAGGAACGCCGCGCCATTCTGGGTGAGAAGAACAAAGCGCAGGGCGCAGCTTTCCTCGCCGAGAACAAGACCAAGCCGGGCATCGTCACCCTCACCAACGGCCTGCAATACAAGATCATTAACGAAGGCACGGGCGACATTCCCCAGCCCGAGGATACAGTGTCGGTGAACTATCGCGGCACACTCGTTGACGGAACGGAGTTCGACAGCTCGGCCAAGGCTGGTAAACCCGCGACATTTCGCGTGGGCGGCGTCATCAAAGGCTGGACCGAAGCGCTTATTCAGATGAAAACTGGAGCGAAGTGGCAGCTGTTCATCCCCTATGATCTCGCTTACGGCGAAATGGGCCGCCCGCCGAGCATCCCGCCGGCAGCCACCCTGCTCTTCGATGTGGAATTGATTTCCATTCAACCCCCGGCGCCCCCGGCGCCGCCAGCCGCACCGCTCACCAGCGACATCATCAAAGTCCCGTCACTCGAAGAGATGAAGAAAGGTGCCAAGATCGAAACCATCAAGGCCGACGAAGTTGAGAAGCTGCAAAAGCCAGCGGCCACAAAGCCGTCACCCAAATAAAGCCGGCCAAAATTTGTAGTCCGGGAGAGCGCAGAATTATTTCTGCGCTCTTTTGCTTTTGGCCCAATAGGGGTGGGGAAAAAACTTCCGCTTGGCTGACGTTTGCGCACTTGCGGTTGCTCGGACAGCGTGCAAGCCTCAAGCGCATTGGCCCGGCATGACCCGACGGGCGAAACCAAAAATATGTCCGCCCCAACAATTGATTTAACGAAACAAGCCCCGCGCAGTCCGCGCGTGCGATTAGGCGGCTATGTCCTTTTGCCCCGCATGCTCGACAAAGGCCGCGCCACGCTGGTGGGTATGAATGGCGAGTATCAGTATAACTGCCCGCTCGACAAAAGATTTCTGGAGTTCGCGGGCATCGACGCCAAAGCGTTGAAAAGGCAACTCGCCGCGGGTAAAGGCGACGGCGAAATTCTCGCCTGGGTGAAGAAGAATGCGAAAGCCCAGCGGTCGGAGTCCGAAATTGAAGTCTGGTCGGCGTGGCAGGAGCGCCGCACGCCTGACAATCCCGATTCCCGCGAATTCTTCAATGGCCTCCACAAAAAGGTCGCCCCCGAGCGCACGGACATCACCTCGTGGTTCGACCTGCTGGATGTGGACGACTTCAAGAGCTACGGTGGGAAGGTGTAGTTCCTGAAAAATTGAGAGGCGTTGATGATCGCCGGCCCTAATTGACCAACTTGAACGCCTCGATCTTGTCGATCCGGTGACGGTGACGCGCCCCATCCACTTCAGCTTCCACTTCTTCGCCCGCCTTGCGGTTTAGCATGGCCTGACCAATTGGTGTCAGATAGCTGATGATGTTTTTATCGGCATCGAAATCCCAGGCGCCCAGAACGGTGAAAATTTCAAGCCCGCTGGAATCCAGATTCGTGGCATGAACGATCGTGCCGATACTGACGACATCGGTACGGGCGCCCGTGAAATCCGTGCCCCGCGCCCGGGTCAGTTGCGCCTCGAGTTCCTCCTTGCGGCGCATGAGGACTTTTTGCATTTCCTTCGCGGCCTTGTATTCGTGATTTTCCCGCAAATCACCGTAACTGCGCGCCACGGCGATTTCCTTCGAGTTCGCCGGAATCTTTTTCTGCACCAATTCGGTGTATTCACCCTTCCGGCGTTCCAAGCTTTCCCAGGAAACGTGCAACACGGCGTCCTGTTTCGTCTGTTCCCCACTGACCAGCGACTGGACGGAAGGATGCCGCTTGACGATGCGCGCGAGCAAGGAGCGCTTGTCCATGTCGTCAAACACCGTCGAAAGTTGCAGCGCCCGCGTGAGATCCTTAATGACTTCCAGATCGGCGGTGGCCGTGAGGTCCGCAATCAACTCCTGGTCCGCGAGCATAAACTCCCGAAGCCGGCTGGAACGTTTCTCGTTGAACTGATCACGCTCCATGGCCGTGATCATGGCTCGGAAAACTTGCGGCCCCAGGATGTCGGCGAAATCGTCGCTGCGTTCCTTGCCCAGCCAGAGCAATAATTCGCTGCTGGCCCCATGCTGGCTGATGAGCCGCGCCATGGTTTCCTTCAACTCATTCAGTTTTCCGTCATTGGCGAGCATCACGGCAAATTCCTTGCAGAGCTTGGCGGAAACCGTGTTCAAAGCACTGCGCAACATCTCGGACCAGCGCTCGGGCTGCGCTGCTTTGAAGGATTCCAACGTGCGCCGGTGCTTCGCGGCGGGCACGGCTTCCATCAACGCAGCGAACCTCACTCCGTCCTGATTCCAGATTTGCGCAGCGGTGATTTCGCCCGTCGTCGGCGACAACTTGGCCAACTCCGCCAGATCGTCACGCGCGAAAATGGCTTCCAGCGCTACGGCGGCCTGGGTGCGCATGTGCGACGGGATTTCCGCATTGAGCAAGTTAACGATTTCCTTGGCGGCGGCTGCCCGGTTCGCCAGATCAATGTCGCTCCGGGTAAATTCCTGCGCCACCGTCAGGCGGGCCTTCAAACCTTTCGCCGCCCGGAAATCGGCAACGAGCCGGTCGAGCAGGGAAGTTTCTTCCGATTGATACTCAATCGGTGCAGTTTTTTTGGCGGGCACCACGAAGTGGCCGTCTTTTTGCATTTCCTGCTTGGCGGTGGCCCACCATTTCTTCCAATCGTCGCGGATCACATCGGGCACGAGGACTTGTTGGATTTGATCGAGGGTGGCCTGCCCGCTGTAACTGTTGATAACGACTTTGATGAGATCGAGATGATGCAAGGCGGCCATCTGGCGCAGGCCTTCGAGGTCGGCGGCTTTGCGGGCGAGGATATGTTCCTTGGGAATGGGCTTGAGGGATTCGGCGGCGAAGGCGAGGTCCATGGCGTGGCCAGCTTTGCCCGGAAAATCGATGGTGAAGCGGGCGAATACGGTATCCACGGTCTTGATGCGGCCGAAGCCCCAACTGCGGTGCGAGCAGAAACCGCTAGTGGTTAATTGGACGAGGGGTTCGACTTGGCGGCCTTCGATTTTTCCCGCCACGGCTAGTTTTTCAAATTCTTCTCGCATAAAATAATCGCTAATTTTGAGTCTCCAACCCAGATTGACACCATTTAACGTCGTGAACGGAGAAAAACCAAGAGAAATTGCAGCCGGCGTTCTGGCGCAGCACCGGGCAGGGGATGAATTCACCGAAACACTGCTGGAACGCGCGCTGGCCGTGGCGGGTTTATCATCCGCGAACCGCGGACTGTGCCACGAATTGGTCTTTGGGGTCGTCCGCTGGCAGGCGACGCTGGACTGGCTGATCGCTCAAAAAACCCAAGGTCGAACCCAGAAACCGGGGTTGCAAGACTTGCTACGGCTTGGCCTCTACCAAATCTTCTGGCTCGATCGCATCCCCGATCACGCCGCCGTTCACGAGACGGTCGAGATGGCCAAGCGCGCTGGTTTTGGTCCCCAATCCGGTTTCGTGAACGCGGTTCTGCGCGGTTTTCTCCGTGAAGCGGTCGTGACGAAGGTGCACCTCGCTGATCTCCGGCGCGGGGAAGTAAATCCCAAGACTGAAGACGCGAGTCTAAAGACCCTCGACGCCCGTCTGGCCATCGGCTGGTCGCAGCCGGAATGGCTGGTGGCACGTTGGCGTGAGCGGTGGGGCGAAGATCGCCTACGTTTGTTGCTGGAATGGAATAACGCGCCGGCGAAAGTCTATGCTCGCGTCAACACGCTTCGTACAGATGCGGGCAAACTCGTTGAGCAATGGCGGGGCGAAAGGGTGGATTATGATTTTCTGACGCGCGATTGGGCCGGTGAAAACCTGGTGTTTGAGTTGAAATCGCATCCGCCGCTCACAACTTTGGAAAGCTTCCGACGAGGTGGCTTTTACATTCAAGACCCCGGCACGCTGCTGGCCGTGCGGGAATTGGATCCGCACCCCGGCGAAACCGTCCTCGATCTCTGCGCCGCGCCGGGCGGCAAAACGACGTTCATGGCCCAGTTGATGAACAACCAAGGGCGCATTATCGCTTGCGACCTCGCGGAGGCGCGATTGAAACTCGTGCGGGAGAACTGCACACGGCTGGGCATCACGTGCGTCGATGTCCTCAGCGTCGAGGAAATGGTCGAGGGAGGGCGCCTTGGTTCTCGCAGCACAGCTCTGGACGCTCGCCCGCGCTTCGACCGCATTCTTTTGGACGCGCCCTGCTCCAATACAGGCGTTCTTCGTCGCCGCGTGGATTTACGCTGGCGCATCCAGCCGGATGAAATCACCCGCCTCCAAGCAACCCAACTGGGCCTGCTCCAACGCGCCGCGTCGCTCCTCAAACCCGGGGGAGTGCTGGTTTACAGCACGTGTAGCTTGGAACCGGAGGAGAATGGTGAGGTCGTAAGCCAATTCCTAAGCGAGGCAGCGGATTTCAAGTTGGCGCGGCAACGGGAACTGTTGCCCTTTGCAGACGGCGTTGATGGGGCCTTCGTGGCGCGGCTCTCCAAATCGCTGTGATCCGGTTTTGGTGCGGTTGTTTCTGTCAATCCTCTTGCCGTGTTGGGTCTTGCCGAAGGCGCTTCTGTTTGCTTCTGCGATACTTGTCCCCCATGCTTCGTTGGCTGTTATGCTGACCATTTACTTCGATCACAACGCCACCACACCCCTCGATCCAGCGGTGCGAGACGCGATGTTGCCTTATCTCAGCGAGGTCTGGGGCAATTCTTCGAGCGTTCACCACATCGGGCAGCGGGCGCGCGCCGCGTTGGACGACGCCCGTGATCGCACAGCGCGCTTGCTCAGATGTCGGCCGAGTGAAGTGATCTTCACGAGCGGCGGCACGGAGTCCAACAATCTCGCCATCTTTGGGGCGGCCCGCTTGCGCAAGCCCATGGGCCGGCATTTGATTACTTCCGCCATCGAGCATCACGCGGTGTTACACTGTTTCGATTACCTCGCGGCGAACGAAGGGTTTGAGGTTACGCATTTGCACGTGAATCGCGAGGGCCAAGTGTCACCGGATGATTTGGCGAAGGCGATTCGCCCGGAGACCACGCTCGTCTCGATCCAGGCCGCAAACAATGAAATTGGCACGCTCCAGCCGGTGGCGGAGCTGGGGGCATTGTGCCGCCAGCGCGGTATCCTCTTTCACACCGACGCCGTGCAGTGGTTCGGGAAGGAGCCGTTTGCGGACATTCATCAATTCAATGCCGATCTGGTTTCGGTCTGCGCACACAAGTTTTATGGTCCAAAGGGCGCCGGACTTCTATTTGTTCAGTCCCCGCTGTTACCAGTCCCTATCTTATTCGGTGGTGGGCACGAAAATGAACGCCGCGCCGGCACGGAAAATCTGGCGGTTGTTGTTGGATTGGTGGAGGCGTTAGAGCGGTTCGTCCCGACACCTGTTTTCTCCCGGACACAGCTTTCCCCGCTCGTGGACGGGCTAAGAGCCAAAATTGAAAGCCTGCCGGATGTTTTGCTTGTTGGGACACAAGTTCAGTGCCTGGCAAACACGATTTCTTTCCTGGTGGACGGCGCAGACAGCATTGCCCTCCTGGCAGGATTGGATTTGGAAGGTATCTGCGCTTCGAGTGGTTCGGCCTGCTCGGCGGGCTCGCTGGAGCCCTCCCACGTCATTTTAGCCCTCGGCGTAGCGCCGCGACTAGCCCACTCGCTGGTGCGTTTTTCCCTTGGCCGACAGAATAACCAATCCGAAGTGGATCATGTCGGTGAATTGCTGCCAACGGTGATCCACCGCGCCAAGCCAGTGAAAGGTTCCGGATTCGGTGGCTAATAGTTTGTGGGTTGTGTGAACAAGGTTGACAACTTTTATCTTTTTGGCTGGCCTTCGTTTTTTATTTAGGGTTCTCTTTCACGTGTAAGTCGTTGGGCCAAACTTTACTCGATTGTTTTCGTGCTTTATTCACAGCCCTTAATAAGAATAGTTTTTTTCTGAAAAGAAACAGATATTAGACCGACATGAACCTCACCATCACCAAGGAGCAATTGCTCATCGGCCTGCAAGCCGTACAAAATGTCGTTAGCACGCGAACGACCCTGCCCATTCTTTCCAATGTGCTTTTGCGGGCGGAGGGAAATCGCCTGGAGCTAACCGCGACGGATCTGGACGTGACGGTCGTCTGTGGTGTGGAAGCGATGGTGAAAACCCCCGGTACAACCACGCTGCCGGTTAAGAAGCTCTTTGGGATCGCCCGGGAACTCAGCGGTGGGGAGATTGAAATCGAGGTGGACGACAAGAATGTTTGCAGTGTTCGTTCCGGGCCGTCCTTCTACAAGATTCATGGTTTGTCCGCTGAGGAGTTTCCGCCACTTCCAAAGTTTAAAGAGGAAAAACAGGTGGTAGTGGGGCAGGAGAAATTTCGGGGGATGCTCCGCAAAACCTCCTTTGCGATTTCGACCGACGAAGCGCGTTATGTCTTGAACGGCATTTTCATCAGCCTGAAGGATCACAAAATGACGATTGTGGCTACCGATGGCCGGCGGTTGGCTTTGGTGGACGAAGAAGTGGAAGTTTCCGAGCAAAGCCAGGGGGAATTTATTATCCCCTCCAAAGCAGTGAATGAACTTAACCGGCTGTTGCAGGAAAAGGGCGATGCTGCGATTAAATACGGAGATAACCAAGCGGAATTCGCACTGTCGGATAATAAAGAATTTTCCGTTAAAATAATCACGAAATTGATCGAAGGGAATTATCCCAACTATCGGCAGGTGATCCCGGGCGAAACTAAGGAACGGGTAGGTTTGCCCCGGGAGGAATTTCTGCATGCCCTCAAACGCGCTGAGATCATGACCAGTGAAAAGGCCAACTCCGTAAAACTTTCCTTCACCCGAAACAACCTTGCCATAACGGCCAACAGCCCGGAAGTGGGAGAGGCCCGGGAAAGCATGGCGGTAAACTATAAAGGCAAGGAAATCGCTGTGGCGTTCAATCCCAAATACCTGATTGATCCTCTCAATGCGCTGACCGTGGATGAGGTGTTCATCGAGATGATCGACGAGCTTAGCCCGGGCGTGCTGAAGATAAACGGACCATTCCTCTATGTCGTCATGCCCATGCGCTTGAGTTAGAGCGGTTCAGCTTTTCTTGTATTACTTCCGAAACCACGGAAGGGAGGGAAAAGGGGCTTCATTTGACTGTGTATTTCAGTGATTGACAAGAAATGATAATGTGCGTAAAAGTTGGAACGTTCGGGTAGCAGTACGTTTCTTCAGCGGGGTTCCCCACCCCCACCTCCTTGGCGTCTGCTGCCCGAATATTTTCCCACTTCAGCTTGACCGTCAGGATTCGTTTCCCTAGGCTCTCCCTCCCCAAGCGGGGGCGTAGCTCAATTGGTTAGAGCGCTGCCCTGTCACGGCAGAGGTTACGGGTTCGAGCCCCGCCGCTCCCGCCATTATTTACTTAGGTTTTAGCGAATTTTGTTGCGCTCCTGACAATTTCCAGACAAACTGGGGGAGTGAAAAAGCCCAAGTTTCCCAAGGAAATCCGCGTCGGCCAAACGCGCGCCACGATCTACAAAACCCCCTCCCGCGGTTGCCTCTCCTATACCGTCGTGTGGTACGAAGGCGCGGTCAGAAAGCGCAAGACGTTCGCCGACCTCGACGCGGCCGAACTGCACGCCCAGGCGATGGTCTCCAGTCTGTCGCTCGGCGAAGCCCAAGTCATCCAGCTCTCCGGCGAGGAACGGCTGATCTATTGCCAGGCGCGGGATGCGGTCAAGGAGTTCGGGCTGTCGCTGGACTCGGTCGCCATCGAATACCGGGATGCTAAGCGGATCGTTCGAGGTCGGTCACTGATCGAGCCGGCCCAGTATTTTGCCGACCAGCGGCTGCTGGATCTGCCACGCAAGACGGTGACGGAGGTGTATGAGGAAATGCTCAAGGCCAAACGGGCGGAGGGTTTGAGCGAGCGGTACCTTCAGGACCTGGTGTCGCGCGTGGGGAAGTTCGCGGCGAGTTTCCAGACGCAAATCGCGGCGGTGACGGGGCGGGAAATCAAGGACTGGCTGCAGGGGCTGACGCGGGAAGGCAAAGAGGCGAAAGCAAAGGGGCTGCCGGTGACCAATCGGACGCGCAACAATTTCCGTCTGGGGATTCAGACGCTGTTCGCGTTTGCGAAGGCGGAAAAGTATTTGCCGGCGGATTGGAATGGAATGGAAGGGGTGACGCTGTGGAAAGTGCATGACGGGACGATTGAGATTTTTACGCCGGAGGAGATGGGGCAGCTGTTAAGCCGGGCGCCGCGCAATCTGGTTCCATTCCTGGCGATCGGCGCGTTTGCAGGGCTGCGGAGTGCGGAGATTGAACGGCTGGACTGGGCCAAGGTGAATCTGGAGAGCGGCTTCATCACGGTGGACGCGAGCATCGCCAAGACGAATTCGCGGCGGCTGGTGCCGATCACGCCGAACCTGAAGGCGTGGCTGAAGGAATACAAGCAGCCGCGCGGGCTGGTGGTGGAGCTGGCGAATGTGGTGAACGCAATCCGGCGGCTGGTGGATTCAACGCGGCCGGTGGACCCGAAAAACCCGCTGAAGCTGCTCGCGCCGGCCGTGCCGTGGAAGCACAACGCGCTCCGGCACTCGTTTATTTCCTACCGGGTGGCGGACGTCCAGAACGTGGCGCAGGTGGCGCTGGAGGCGGGGAATAGTCCGCACATGATCTTCCAACATTACCGCGAGTTGGTGC
>JANOHH010000909.1:0-5042 GCA_031406395.1 Verrucomicrobiota bacterium
CCGCAGGAATGAACTTTGAGTTCGTCCGGCGGCATCGGGGGGTCCACCTTGTGCATCAGCACCCGACCCGGACCGATCATCCCGATGCCGGTGACGGTGACCGCTGCGGGTTTAAGCGGACGCGTGTGGGGGATGGTATCAGGTTGGGAAAAAATCAGTGCCGCATTGTTGCCCCCGAACCCGAACGAGTTGCTCATCACATGCGTCAACGCTGCGGCGCGCAAGGCGGTGACCGGGGTCAATCCGATGGCCGGGTCCATTTCGCTGAATCCGGGATTGGGCGGGAGTAGCCCCCGGCGCAATGCCTCGATGCAGACCACGGCCTCCAACGCGCCGCTGGCAGCGAGGGCGTGACCAAAAATGCGTTTCGTGCTGGAAAACGGCGGCACGCGGTCGCCGAATAGTTTCTTTAACGCCTTGGCTTCCGCGAGATCGTTGTCGCGCGTGCCCGTGCCGTGGGCGTTCACATAATCAATCGCGGTGGCGGTCAGATTCGCGCGACACAGGGCCGCTTGCATCGCGGCCAGCGCTCCGGCGCCCTCCGGATGCGGTTGCGTAGCGTGATGCGCGTCGCAACTGGCGCCCCAGCCGGGGAGGCGGGCGATGATTTTCGCGCCCCGTTTGGCGGCGTTCGCTTCGCTTTCGAGGACGAGCACCGCTGCGCCTTCGCCAAAACTCATCCCACTGCGCGCGGCGTCGAATGGTCGGCAGCCCGCCGAATCCACAAGCAGCAACGAATGAAAACCGCTCCACGTGGTGCGCGACAACGAATCCGTTCCGCCCGCCAGCATGACGTCGGCTTCGCCGGTTTGAATCATTTCCGCCGCGGCGGCAATCGCGAGGGCGCCGGAGGAACAGGCCGTGGCCACCGCCAGGCTGGGGCCGAACAGCCCAAAATAATCGGCGATCAAGTCAACCGTCGAGACACATTCATGAAAGCGGGTGGGGCGGGCGCGCAGGACGCCGCGCTTCACGAGATTGATAAGAAAGCGTTCGCTGTCGAACGAGCCGCCGACCGAGCAACCGAGCAGCACCCCGGTGCGGTCAGCACATTCGGCGGGATTTAGCTTGGCATCGCGAAGGGCGTCGCGGGCGGCGAGCCAGCCGAGTTTGTCACTGCGCGAGCCGCGCAAGGGGGCGCCGAGTTCGGTGAGGTCATGCTGGATTTCACCGACGGGAAGCTGGCCGTAGCGCGGCGCTTGAAAGAGGCTCAGCGGTTTCAGGCCGCAAACTCCGTGGGCGACCGCCTGCCAGACCTCCGCCACATTGCGGCCGGGGGCGGCCACGATGCCAAGCCCGGTGATGACTGGGTCACGCGCGGCCACTAGGTAGCCTGTTTCGCCTCGATAAAGGCTGCCAGCGTGCGCACCGATTGAAACGCAGGCCGGCCTTCTTCGATGTCCTTGATGACGATGTGGTAATTCTTCTCCAGCATCACGACCAATTCCAGTGCGTCAATGGAATCCAGCCCCAAGCCCGCGCCAAAGAGCGGCGCATCGTCGTCAATCTTATCCGGCGTGATGTCCTGCAAATTCAGGGCCGCGATGATGGCGGCTTTGAGTTCCGTCGTTGAAATGGCCATGGTTTTACTTCGCAAATCTTCGGGCGCAGGTTAGCACAGAGTGACTCCGTGTCACGGCGATTTTCCCTGTCCCCTTGGGTTTGCTTGGAGGTTACGACTGGAAGTAGCGGGCAGATTTGATTCGGCCTTAATCATAATCTTCATCTTGCTCTTGCTCTGGTTTGATGGCTCACCGGTTGGAAACGGACGGGGAGATTAAGATTAAGTTGAAGATTAAGAGCAGGAATAGAAGCGCGTTCGCAACTTTAATTCACACCTCCGTTTGATCATTCCCAGGCCGTTAACCGGCCGTGCCGATGGCCGCGAGGTTGAACCATCACTTCGCTTCGCTCAGCCCATTGGGCGGCCACGTCTCAGTGAATCTCTATCGCAACATTCTCGCCCTCCATCTGGACCCGAACCACAAAACTGGCGCGACCGCGAAATCGGTAAATGAACTCCACCACCCCATGCTCTCGGAGTTCTCTCCGCTGCCGCGTGTTCGTGATGCTCTGCAAGAGCTGGATGACATCCTCGGTCGTAATTGCCGGCCCTTCGAGTGGCTGTGGCTCGCCGTCCAGGACTATGACCGGAGGCTGACCGACGTGCAGCCTCAACCCATCCGCTCCATCTGAATGAACAAGATGAAGGAGATCGTCCATTGAATACATGCGCTCCGAGGGGCAGTTTCAACGACCCGAGACCGCCGCTGCAAATGCCCAGTGACAGAAATGGTTGTGGTGAAATTCTTCCGAACCGTCCGACTGCCCGGCGGGGCTGAGTTGAAGGCCGCTAGGAAGTTTCGGTTGGTGCTGTTGCATAGCGAAACAAATGAAACGTGCCCGCGCCAAAGAAGACGAGTAGGAACACGTAGAGAAAGATGGAGTAGTCACGGGCACACCAGATGCCGAACGGATGCATATCAAACGAAATGCTGTCGAATGCGATACCGCGAAGGAACGTGTCGTAGCTCCACTGGATGAGTCCAGTAGCGATAGGAACGAACAAGAGATATACGTAGGCTATCGCGGCGAGGACGAACCCACCGAGGCGGCGAAAGTGGAAGTAGTAACAGCCGCTGGCAATGATGGCGTAAAAACCGACGAGGATGCCGAACTCAAGCAGGTGCGGCCGATACGCCTGCCAACCGGCGAGCCACGCGTCAAAATCGGGTGGATACGAAAGATGGTTGGCGGAGGACGTCGTGTAATACCACTTGTAAACGTCATTGCTGAATTGGTGGCCGAATTGGTCACGCCACGGGAGATACACTGCGGCCGCAGCGGTGGTGACGAAAACCGAAGTAAGTGCAAAAGACAGAGCCACGCGACGACGGGCGTGAAGGAGAGATGATAGGTCGGGGAGAAACAAGGGAAACGTCACCAGGAGAACGAGCTTCACGGGGACGGTGAGATCTTCAAAGACGAGGGATCCAGTAGTCTGCTCGGCAGCCCAAAGAATCGTCGCACCGATTGCGGCGCATAAACCAAGTAGAACTGTCTTTGGCAGTCGTTGATTCACAAGACGCGATCGAACATGCCTAAAAGAAAGATTGAGCGACGGGAGAAGATGTTTATCGCTGTCATTGGATTCGACCTTAAATCCAGAGTTTGAGCTTGTCCAGCAGGGAGATGCTGAATGGCGGCGCCGTATTGAGACGGGGCAGAACGAGATCTGCCGGACTCGAGTTTCAAACGGGTTCTATCCCGGAAGCCCTTGCAAATTCGTGTGGCTCGCCGCACCGGACGAAAAAAGCGTCTGCGCTCGCCGTCGGGGTGGCCGAAATAATTTCCGCCAGTCCGAGTGAGATCACATTCGCAAAGACACACACACAACCGTCCGCTTCCCCGCGTTCGATCAAGTCGCTGGCTTCGGCCAACAATTCATCGCCCCCACCCACGAAACACAAACCGGGGCCAGTGAGCCGGTGGCGGATGGCGATTTCCCCAATGGCCGCGCTGGGTAGCGTGTAGGTGAACAGCGTGGGGCTGGGGCCGCCCGCGGCATCGCGGCCCTTCCAGTACTCGACGTCGGTGGACAGTGAACCTGCGCGGGCCGCCAGACAGATGGCGGTGCGTTCGCGCGGAACCGAATCAAAATGCGCCGCGAACGGTTCGACGGCGAGGAGCGCGAGTTGGCTGGTCAGGTCCATCCGGCCAAACCGTGGGCCGAGCCGGGCGGTGGCGACATCGGCGCTGGTCACGGTGTTGCGGGCGGTAATGACGAATTTGCTCATGACGTGCAGTGAGAAAACGCCCGGGAGGTTTTGGAGTGCAGCGGGAGGTGACGGTCAACCTCAGTGATGGGAGTTCTCGCGCTGCGAGAACTCAGCCCGCGCCGAGCGGGCGGAACGAACCGGGGCAGGATTGCGCCGCTACACGCGGCGCTACGCCTCGCAGCGCGAGCCGTTCCACCTCCTCGACGCTCACTTTCAGTCGCACCCGTGTTGGAAAGCGGTGTCGCCGCTGCGCTCTGCCACCGCAGTCCAAGACGCGGGCGCGTTATTGTGGTGCTCCGAGTTGTGGCGGGTTTAATCATGGCTCAAAATCAGCGCGCCGTTCATGCCGCCGAAGCCGGTGTTGAGCTTTAGAATGTGGTTCAACCGGGTGACGGCGCGCGGGGTTTGCACCAGGCTCGGTGGCGTGTCCTCGGCGGCGTGACTCAATCGCGGGCTGCCAGGCAGCAGGCGCTCCTGCATGGCCAGCACACACGCCAGGGTTTCGATGACGCCCGCGGCGCCGAGCGTGTGGCCCAACATGCCTTTCAATCCACTCACCGGCGGGCACGTAGCACCGAACACGGTGCGCAGCGCGGCGGATTCCATCGCATCATTGTACGGCGTGCCGGTGCCGTGGGCGTTCACATAATCAATCTGGTCGGTGCGCAATTCCGCCGCGTTCAGCGCTGAGCGAATGGCTTGCGCCAGACCGGAGCCGTCGCGCGACGGGCCGGTCATGTGATTGGCATCGTTGCTCGAACCCCATCCGCGAAGGGTGATGGCCGGACGCGGGGCAAGATCACCCCGCACGAGGACGATGGCGGCACCGGCTTCGCCCGGACTGAGTCCACAGCGGTCGCGATCGAACGGTCGGCAACCGATTGGATCAAGCGCCTTCAAGGCGGTAAACCCCGCCACGACGAACGCGGACAAATGATCCACGCCCACAACGAGCACGGCGTCGGCGGCGCCGCGCTGTATCAATCTGGCACCTTGCATCAGCGCGATCAGGCCGGACACGCAGGCGACGGAGATGGTTTGAATCGGCCCGCGCACGCCATTTTCAGTGGCCAGGTCGGCGGCCAGCAGGTCGGGTTGCAGATGGCGGCGGGCGGGCGGAATCTGAACACGGGCGGCCATCGGACAAGCGCTCCAGGGCGTCAATTTGCGATTTGTTGGTCTTGACACCGAGGCCGAGGCCATCCGCGGTTTTTACCACGTTCGGGCGCGTCACTCGGTGCGCCCCGTCGCCGCCGGCCAAGA
>JANOHH010000912.1:0-5965 GCA_031406395.1 Verrucomicrobiota bacterium
GTCGAGAAGGGAAAGCCACCGGTGGCGGCGAGCATCGCGTCACCATCCAAAACGCCGCGAATGGTCAGCGTATGAATGCCCTTGGCCAGGGGCGTAACGAATGCACCCGTTTGAATGAAGTGCTCGCTGCCATCGGGCGAATTCGGCGTCGGCACCGGTCCGCCGACATAGCCAGGGTTGTCCAATGAGAACACCTTTCCATCCACCTCGATTTCCAGGTCGTGCGCGCCCAGCTCCGTGCGGCCAAAGAAATAATTGCCCGCTGCGGACTTGTCCACGGGCCAATTGCCGATGACCGGCGCGGAATCATCGATGAAGATCACCTTCACGTAGAGGAACGTGCCCGGCCTGAGCATGAAGGCGTTCCCGGGATGCCGGTAAATAATTTGAAACGGCGTCTCCGGATAGTAGGCCAGGTCATTGCCACTGATGCTGAAATTGGCGATGGCCGCGGCCATGTCATCCAGGGACCAGCCGTGCGGTGTAGCCTTCGGCGGCAAAACCTGACCGGATCCGGCGACGGCAGATAACGAAGAGGCGGCGAGGCACAGACAGGTGGTCAGCGTCGCGGTTCGACACCGAGCTATTTTAGTCACTGCGGCCAGCGCCGTGATCAGTGGGTTGCAGATTTGTGTGGTTATATTTTTCATGTTGTTTCTTTCTTTTTTGGCGACATAGTCGCCGTTTTTTACTTTGTTTTTTTTGCCCATAGTCGCCGCGGACTCGACTGAAACGGCGGCCGCACTTGCGGGAGAGTCCGGTGGCTTCTACTCCTTACAGAGGAAAAGCGGCGGAACTATGACGGAAAAAATTTGATTCTTCGCTGAACCGAGAAACCTGAATGCGGTCTATGCGCAGCGAGCAGCGCTTCATGGCGTTGGCGCGAAGACGCATCGCGAGCGCATTTTTAGTCGAGTCAGGCGGCACGATCTGCCGCCGGTTTTTCCGGTGCCAAGTCAAACAGGGCTTCTTCGCGGTTGGGTTTCATGGTTTGCTGGATTTCTTGTCTCCAGCCTTGGCCTTGAGTTCGGCGAGTTCCTGGCGCAGGGCCTTGGCCTCGGGCTTTCGGTTGGATTGCTCGTAGCCGGTGGCGAGGCTCTCGAGAGACTCCAGCGTCCAAGGATGCCCGCGCGGGAGGTGCTGGCGTTTGAGCCGGAGTGATTCCTCCTCCAGCGTGATCGCCTCCACGGTTCGGTGGGCGACCTGATACGAAATGGCCAGTTCGGTCATCGCGTTAAGGGTCAACCCGTTCGTGGAGCCCAAAACCCGGCGGTAAAGTTCAAGACTTGATTGCCCGAGCTTGATAGCCGCGTCGGCACGACCCGCGTCGCGATAGGAAATCCCCAGACCAATCATCGCCATGAGCGTGTCGAGGTGCTCCGGTCCGCGGACCTTGCGGCTGAGCGTCACCGCTTCCTCAAACAGCTTGAGGGCCTCGTCCCGGCGGCCGGTTTGGAAGTAGGAACTCGCCAGATTGTTCATCGCCCAGAGCGTGTCGGGGTGCTCCGGGACCAGTACCTTGCGGCGGAGGGTCAACACCTCCTCCTGCAGCTTGATGCCCTCCGCCACGCGGCCAGCCGCGAGGTAGGACTCGGCCAGGTTCTGCATCGCCGCGAGCGTGGCGGGGTGTTCCAGGTTGTTCACCTTTCGCATGAGCGGCAGCACTTCTTCCCGTAGCTTGAGTCCCTCCGCCACGCGGCCGGCGTCAGAGTAGGAAACCGCCAGGTTGTTCATCGCCCAGAGGGTGTCGGAGTGTTCCAGGCCGTTCACCTTGCGCATGAGCGGCAGCACCTCCTCCCGCAGTTTGAGCGCCTCGGCCAAACGGCCGGCGTCAGAGTAGGAGGTCGCCAGGTAGTTCATGAGCGAGAGCGTGCCGGGATGCACCGGACCGTTAACCTTGCGGCTAAGCGGCACCGCTTCCTCATACAGCTTGAGCGCCTCGTCCCGGCGGCCGAGGTCGCGGTAGGACAATGCCAGATTGCCCATCGCCCAGATCGTGAATGGGTGCTCCGGGCCGCTCACCTTGCGACGGAGCACCAGCACCTCCTCTCGCAGCTTGAGCGCCTCGTCCCGGCGGCCGTTGTCGAAGTAGGAAACCGACAGGTTGCCCATCGCCAGAAGCGTGTCGGGGTGCTCCGGGCCGCTCACCTTGCGACGGAGCATTAGCACCTCCTCCTGGAGCGCGAGCGCCTCGTCCCGGCGGCCGGCGTTGGAGTAGGTAAGTGCCAGGTTGTTCATCGCCATAAGCGTGCCGGGGTGTTCCGGATCGAGCACCTTGCGGCTGCGCGTTAACACTTCCTCCTGCAGCTTGATCGCCTCGTCCCGACGGCCGGCGCCGGAGTAGGAAAGTGCGAGATTGTGCATCGCGTGGAGTGTGGCGGGGGTTTCCGGGCTGGAGTTTGCGAGGTAGTAGTCCCGCGCCTTCTCTTGGAGGGGGATCGCGTCGGGGTAGAGACCCAGCCCGTAGTAGGTCCAGCCAAGCGTGGCTCGGAGTGTGGCTTGGCGCGCGGGCTGGCCGGCCAGGTCGGTCTCCAGCTTCTTCACGGCCGTGGCGAGCGTCTCCGCCACGGTGATCGTGCGCCCATCGCGTGCGGGGTCCGGGCTGCGGAACACCTCGGTCAGGAACTTGGTGATGGCTTCGGATTCGTTGAGACGCTCCTTGGCCAGAGCTTCGGCCCGAGTCGCGCGGATCGCCTGCCAAACGCTGATGCTGGTCGCAAGCACCAAGACAGCAGCGATGAACACCGCCACCGCGAAGGCCACCTTGTTCCGCCGGGCAAATTTCCGGAACTTGTAGCCCGCGCTGGGTGCGTGCGCCGTCACCGGTTCGTCCGCCAGATGCCGCCGGAGGTCCATCGCAAAGCCGTTGGCCGTCTCGTAACGCCGCGTGCGGTCCTTCTCCAGCGCCTTCATCACGATCCAGTCGAGATCCCCGCGCACCAGATGAATCAGTTTGGGAAGATCGGTTTGGCGATGTTTGGCCGTGTCCGTCCGTTCCGCTTCAAGCATGGTACTGAGCCGAGTGGAAGGCTTCGGGGGTTCCTTTTCCCGAATGATGCGCCGAATCTCATCCAAGCCCGCGCGCAGCAGGTCTTTGGCCTCGAAGGGTGTCTTGCCGGTCAACAGTTCATAAAGGAGGATCCCCAGCGAGTAGATGTCGCTGCGAGTGTCAATGCCCAGTTCACTCATCTCCGCCTGTTCCGGACTCATATAGGCCGGCGTGCCCAGGAACTGCCGGAATTCGGTGAACACCGTCTTGTCGGTCAGCAGTTGGTCCGTGGTGGCCTTGGCGATCCCAAAATCAATCACCTTGGGCACCGGCACGCCGTCGCGCAAGGTGACCAGAATATTGGAAGGCTTGATGTCGCGGTGAATGATGCCCTTCTGGTGCGCGTGCTGGATAGCGTGACAAACCTGGACGAAAAGGTCGAGCCGCTCGCGCGTGGCCAGCTGGTTCTCATCGCAATAATCCGTGATTTTGATGCCCCGGACCAACTCCATGACGAAGAACGGCCGCCCGGTAGCGGTCGCGCCGGCATCAAAAACCTTGGCGATGTTCGGATGGTCCATAAGGGCCAAAGCCTGGCGCTCGGCTTCAAAACGGCCGATGACGCTCCTGGTATCCATGCCCAGCTTGATAATTTTAAGGGCGACCTGACGGCGGACCGACTCTTCTTGCTGGGCCATATAGACGACCCCACAGCCGCCCTCGCCGATTTGCTGGAGCAGTCTGTAATGGCCGATACGGTCGCCGGGTTTTTCCGTCACCGGCAGGGAGGCCACCACGGTCCCTTGAGTTTCCGGCTCGGTGGCGAGGGCCAAGGCGGCGACGCATTTGGGGCAAAGTCCCCCCAGGGCCGCGCCGGTCAATTCCGCGCCGCATTTCGGGCAAGTACCGGTCTTTGACATAAAATGGTTGCTCGAGCCGAAGCTAGATCAGCCAGCTCAAACCGTACAGAGGAAAATCGCCGCGACTATGACAACCAATGCCGCTTTTCTCGCACTAATTATTGGGCCAGGACGGCGAAGAGGTGGCGCATTTCGTCTTTGATTTCATCAGGGCTTGCGACGGTATGCGCGATTTCGGCGCGCACCAGCTCGCGGTATCTCAGGCGCAGCCGGCGAACCGTCACCGCAACCGTGTTGGCCGACATCCCCAATTCACCGGCCAGAACCGTGTAATCACCGGTCTCGGTACCATCGGCCAGGAAACCCTTGAGCTTCTCGAACGTGCCCCGCTTTCCCGCCGCGATGAATTCTTCCTGGACCTTGGCATAAGCCTGTTCGAGCAGCGTGGTAGCCCAGCGTTTCTCATAAATCTGATCCGGCGCCAGCTGCGAGGCCGCGTCGGGCCGGTAATGGTTTTCGGCGGTTTCCTCATCCAAGGAGATCAAAGTCAGCCCGCCCCCGCGCTTGGCGGCCTTCGCCCGGTCGCGTTCATCGGCCAGGAAATGATTCAGCGCGGCCAACAGAAAAGAACGGAACTTTCCCTTCTCCCGCCCAACGGACGCGAGATAATTCTTTTGTAAGAGGCGGGCAAAGAACTCCTGCGTCAGATCTTGGGCATCGTGGGGAGTATGGCCGACCCGCCGAACGTACGCGTACAGCGGGTGCCAGTAGGTGCGGCACAGCTTCTCCAAAGCTTCGATGGCCTGGGGCGACGAGGTCTGGCCTGCCATCAGGACAACGCTCCAGTGCGTCACCGTAAACCAGTCAGACTTCGGATCGGAGGTCGTTTTTCGCTCGTCAGGTAACATGGCGTCATTGCGAAACGAGAGCCCGATTCGCCCGCAGCGTGCGAACCAAGTCTCAATCGAAAACGCTCGGTCAGCGCTTTGCGCTCTGCAATGGGCTTATTTAGGCAGCAACCCAACCCTTGGCAAACCTTAACTTTCAATCTTGACTTTCCGCACAGCTGGTATCCGGCGGTCATCCCCGGGAGAATCTCTTTGGGATTGGGGAGTCGCGGCCCAGCATTGGCTTTGTGCCAGGCGCAAAACAGGGAGTTAATGAGCAGACGTGCAATTTGCGGCCCTGCGGTTGCATCCCGCAGGGCCGACGGCAGAATTTCAATTCCTCGCGCCTGATTTCAGCGCTCACTCCGGCCATTCTGGTCTCAGTTTTCGTCGCAGTCTTCGTCCGAAACGACCTTGATCGAGAACTTGTCATAGTGGGCGGCGTAATCCGCCTTCGCGTTCGTTGCCGTGTCCGGCGCCGCGTAGGCCAGCATTGACCCGCGCAGCAGCACGCCGGTGTAAACTTCGCTCGGCTCCCAGGCAAACGTCGCCAGCAGCTCCTCATCTACGTAGAAGCGGCTGGTGTGCGTCGCGAAATCCGCGACGATCGCCAGGGTGTGCCACTCGCCCAGTTGCACCCGCTTGCTGGCCAGGATCGTCGGCACATTGTCATTGCCCGAATAGGCGTAGGCGCGTCCGTCAGACGAAATGGCCAGTTCACCCACGCCCGCCGAACTGGGCTCGCCGTCGAGCGTTGACTCCGCCCGCCCACCAATGCTGGCCGAGAAGAAGTTATTGCCGTTCACGGTTTTCGGGCCGTCAATCCGCACGTGAGCCGAGATTCGCACCGCCTGCGATCCACCCGTGTCATAGTTGACCGCCCGCCGGTAGGAGCCGATGGCGTCATAGTAACCGCCCGTCGCTTCGTTGATAAAATCCTGGTGGACCAGGTCCTCCCCCAGGACGTGAACCGTCTGGCGGCCCTGCCGCGGCTTGTCGGCGGTGACGACCGCAGCGTCGGGACTAAAGGGCGGTGGCGCGATCCAGCCGTCCTGGCCCGCCAGTGGGGATCCGGCAATGAAAACAGGGGCTTCGAACCCGGTTTTGTAGATGGATTGGCTGGCGGCCGGACGCGGGGCCGCCAGCAGTGCGACGGCCAGCAGCGTGGAGGAAATCCCGCCCCAGAGGCGGATTTGAGCGGTTGGTATGATTTGGTTTTTCATGATGTT
>JANOHH010000922.1:0-1094 GCA_031406395.1 Verrucomicrobiota bacterium
ACCGGCGGGTCCAGCTTGAACGGGCGAGAGGGCCAAGGCCGAAAGGGCCAAGGCGGTGATGGTAAGCTTACGGAGTGTTTTCATGTTCTTGATATGTAACTATTGTTTTTATTTTTTCAGGACTCGAACCGCCACCGCCCAGCACCGCAATTCTCCAAACCGCTTCGCTTGGACTTATATCTCCGACGCCGGCAATTGCTTTTCGAGTTTCATTTTTTCATGCTCGGTTTGCCGCAAAGCGACACCCGAGTCTGAATAAATTCTGTACGCAGTTCACGGCCTGTCAAATTGATGTCTAGTATTTGTTTAAAAATCTTTTTTGATGGAGTTCCCCTGTAAAACTCTTTGAATTGCTGGGTTTTTATAGCATTTGCAGCTCTTTACGCTTACTCAAATAACTTAGCCCCGTATTCATTTCGTCTAAGATTGTGGAAATAGCGGAAAGGCGGAAGCGTGCTGCCAATTCATCGAATGAGGGCCGCATTCTGGTAGGGGTTGGGAGATTACTTTTCCCCCATCGGGCAAGTCATTTTTATCCAAGCCATTTCCAACTGGAATTGGCCAGGTTGCCGGTTCGAGATCAAGATTCCCGCGATCGTCAGGAATACGGTCGGGAATCGGTTGGCTCGCCTCGAAACAACGCGCGGTAAGCGGTCTGACCGGCGCCGGGGCGAACCGTTGAAAGTCAGAAGTGAATCCTGATCAGCCCGCCTGCTTGGCGACCGGATTCAGGCGGCCTGGCCCAAATCCTTGAGCAGCAGTTTCGAGCTAATGCGGGCGGACTCAAAAATCACCGGCAGTCCACTGCCCGGATGCGTGCCGCCGCCGACCAGGTACATCCCGTCGAACTCCTCGAAGCGGTTCTGCGGCCGAAAGTTCAACATTTGTTTGAAGCTGTGGGCCAGGTTGAAGGTCGCGCCGCGATAAACATCCACCTTGCGCTCCCAATCCACCGGCGTCACCACGCGCTCGAAGCGAATGCGCTGCTCGAGATCCGCGGGCAAACCAATCTTCGTCAGTTGGCGTAAGGCCAAATCACGATACCGCGCGCGTTCCCTGGTCCAATCCACGTTGGGATGCAGATGCGTCACCGG
>JANOHH010000935.1:0-4406 GCA_031406395.1 Verrucomicrobiota bacterium
AGACGAGGTGACGAGTCTCAAATCTCTCCAGTTTCCGAGGGGTCAGTGAGAGACTACTTTGGCCGTCTCCTGCTTTTTGATCTGGTGGTTAGCCGTGGAGGTTAATTTCGAGAATAAAGAATTGCCGCCAGCAATCGGCGAAAGTTGTGTGGGCTCACCGATTCACGAGGGGACGCCTTGCTGCCTTGGGAGGCCTGGCAACCGCTGGGTTTCCCCAACTCTGGAGAAAGCGTTTGCTGTCAACAGAAGTTGCCGAGGTAGTCTGAAGGATTGAGCCGCGAGCGTGCTTGCGAGTTTCCATACCCTCTGGGGCGTAGTGCTCCAATGCATTCTGATGGCTGACGCCGGTTGGATGAAACGTTACCAGCAAGTGCTGGCTTCCGGGTCGGGCGTAGATGGGTCGCTGGCATGCCAGCCGCTAGAAAGCGGTTACTTGCTTCAGGTCGTTCGCGTGAAGTTACAGATGCGGCGGGTTCGAAACATTGCAAAGGCACCGCATCGGCTCGGATCGCGCGGGTGCCCGCGGCAAGGACAGCATTGTCCCGTTTGGGTCAACCGCAGATAACACAAAGGCCAAGATTATGGTTTGGTGGAACAGCTTACGGCTTAAATCAAAGGACCCTCTGGCTCGTTGCAAGGCGATTGAAGGCCTGACCCACTCCGACAACCCGCACGCCTTCGAGTTGCTCGTCGCCAGTCTCGATGACGAGGACGCCCGCGTTCGGCAGGCGGCCGCCGAGGCGTTGGGCCAATTCCCGGATGGCCGCGCAACGGACTCGTTGATTGCCATCATGCAGGACGCGAACGAGGGCGTGCGGGAAGCGGCCGCCCAGGCATTGGGGCGATTTACCGATGACCGCGCGGTCAATGCGCTCACGCTGATGCTTCGTGATCCCGCCGGCAGCGTCCGCACCGCCGCGGCTACCAGCCTTAAGCATCTGGGCTGGCGCCCGTCAACACAGGAAGATGAGGCGTCGTGCGAAATCGCGCTGGGCCATACCAAAGCCGCGGCTTCCGCGGGGGAATCCGCTGTGGTGCCGCTGCTGGCCGAATTGAAGAATGACACCAGCTTTCAACGCCGGGCCGCCGCCGAGGCCTTGGAGGGAGTTGACGATCCGCGGAGAATTCGCCCGCTGCTGGCCGCCGCCCGCGATCCGGATCCGACGGTCAGGGTAAGTGCCATTTACGCGCTGGCCAAAGATTCCAGCGCGGAAGTCGGCACGATGCTGGTGAGCAGCTTCAGAGACCGGGACCCGCACGTTCGTCATGCCGCGGCTGAAGTGCTGGCAAGGTGGGTAGACCCAACGTACGTGCCCTGTTTCTCCGACCTGCTCGCGGACCCTCACTTCGAGGTCCGGCTCACCGCCGTCCAGTTCCTCGGTAAACAGCGCGATCCGCTAGCCGCAGAAGTCTTGTCGCCCTTGCTGGGTGATGCGGACAACGATGTACGCCGGGCCACGGCTTCGGCCCTCGGAGCGCTCGGCAGTCCGCTGGCCATCGAACCGTTGGTTTTTGCGCTCATCGACGAGGAGCGCACCGTCCGATTGGCGGCCGAGAGCGCCCTCGAACAAATTGATTTTCAGTGGACGGGCTCCGAAGCGGCCCAACGCGCCGCCGCGCAGCTCGAGGCGTCGCTCAAAAACCAGAGTGCGTGGGCCCGATCGGCGGCTATGCAGGTCCTGGCGAAATTGCGCACCCCGGAGGGCTGCGTCCGCGCCGCTTCGTAACGGAGTCTGCCAGCGGGATTTACCCTTTCGGATTACGTTCTTCGGCAACAGCCAGGGCGAACGCAAGGGGCGCTTCCTGGCCAACTGGGGCTCTGGGTATCTACCGGGAGATTACCTCGGAGTTGACGAGGCTCAAATACCCCAGTCTCCCAGGGCGGCGAGCAAAGAAGGTTAGCGCCTCCTCCCGTCGTCGGCTATTTCCCAAACCGCAAACGGATGCCGAGCAGATTGCCAAGGAGACCAAGCGCCAAGCCCGAAGCCCATTAGCCTGATTACATGGGAAACCCGGGTGTCGCTTGATTGCCTTGCTACCCAAGCCGACCTCCCCGACCCACGTTATTTGCCGGAATAGAATTGGATTGAGTTGCTGCCAGTCCCGGACGTTGGTGCGGTTAAGTCCTTGCCCCGGGGTTGGGGCTAAAATAGAAAGCCGAGATGGAGCCGTTTTTGCTCCCCCACCCGACAGGAGATGTTTATGAGATTTGGAAAGATACGTTCAAATACCCTTGCCAGCCTTGCCCTCTGCGCGCTGACGCTGACCACCTTTGCTGCCGACCGTGATCCGGTCACCCGACCGTTTAAGCTTAAAGGCGACGTGGTGTTTATCGTGAGCCAAGACCCAGCGACGCTCGGGGAAGCCGTGGGCCGCAGTGAGGGTCAAGCCACCCAGGTGGGCAAATTTGTGGCCAATACCGCAGGCTCATTTGACTTCGACACGGGCGAGTTTATCGGAGAGGGGGTCATGACCACGGCCAGTGGCGATCTGATCTACTTCAAAATGCGCAATCTCGGCTGGGTTGAATTCACGGGCGGCACCGGGCGCTTCGAGAATGTCACTGGTGGACACACGATCGAACCAACCGCACCGCCGGAGCAGGGGGAAGTCGAAGGTCAATGGCTTGTCACGTTCAGCTACACGGGCACGGGCACGATCAGCTACACGGGCACGGGCACGATCACCTACGCAAACCGTCCTCCCCACGAGCGTAGCCGTTCGAAGGTGGAGAAACGGCGATCCTAAATTCTTCTCGCTCGAGCCAAGGCAGTTGACGAACGGGTAGTTCGCAGGTTGTCCTCCAGCCGGTTGAGATCCTGGCAGTTTTTCCTTTCTTCCGAGAATCTTCAGGGAGCTGGGCGACCCTTGCGAGGTTCAAGGTGCGCAGTTCATGCTTGCGTGGCCGACGTCTCGCAGCCAACTGCTTTGCCCGCTTCGTCTCCTTGCCAGATTGTCGGTCAACGGAGGCTGGATCACCTGTCTTTGGCAACTGATCCATGAGTCAATTCGAGACTCCCATACCGGTTAGAATCGTCTGCGTTCACGGGTGGAGAAGAGCCTTGAACTCACGTTGGTCTAGGCGGGCCACGGTCCCCAATCCATTTTGGGATTCGGTCACAATTTATTTTGTTCTTTTTCGATCTGGCCGTTAAGCTTGGCCTTAGTGAAATCACCTTGTTCCCATTGGCTGTCTGTTCTGTTGCTCGCGACCGCTTCCAGCGCGCTGGCCGCCCTGACTCCCGAGCAGGTGGCGCAATTGCCGCCACCTGCCGCGCATCCCATCATTTTCAGTAAGGAAATCAAACCCATCCTCGACACCAGTTGCAACCAGTGTCATGGGCGCGGCCGGGCGAAGGGCGGTTTTCAAATTGATTCGCGCGAAACGTTGCTCAAGGGCGGCGATTCCGGGCCGGCCTTCGTGCCCGGAAAAAGCGCGGAGAGCCTGCTCATGGAATTGGTCGCGGGCTTCGACCCGGACAGCATCATGCCGAAGAAGGGCACGAAGCTCACGCGGGAACAAATCGGTGTGTTGCGGGCGTGGATTGATCAGGGCGCACCGTGGGATGCGAACGTCACGTTCGCCCGCATCGAGCCGGCCAATTTGAAAACACGCCGGCCGGAAGTTCCCCCGGGCCGGGCCAAGGATGCCAACCCGATTGATCGCTTGCTGGAACCGTATTTTGCCGCGAACAAAATCAAGCCGCCCAAGCCGGTGGACGACCGCGCATTCGCGCGGCGGGCTTATCTCGATGTGATTGGTTTGCTACCGCCGCCGGACGCGCTTGAGGCCTTTGTCGCGGACAAGACCAAGGACAAGCGCGCCCAGCTTGTTCGCCGCCTGTTGGCCGATCAGGAAGGGTATGCGCTGCACTGGTTGTCGTTTTGGAACGACATGCTCCGGAACGATTACAAGGGCACGGGCTACATTGACGGCGGGCGCAAGCAGATCACCCAATGGCTCTTCACGGCGCTGGAGACCAACAAGCCGTATGATCAGTTCGTCGCTGAGTTGGTCAATCCCACACCCGCGAGCGAAGGCTTCACCAAGGGCATCGTGTGGCGCGGCGTGGTGAACGCGAGCCAGACTCCGCCGGTGCAGGCGGCGCAGAATGTTTCCCAGGTTTTCATGGGCGTAAATCTCAAGTGCGCGAGTTGCCACGACAGTTTCATCAATCAGTGGATGCTGTCGGACGCCTACGGGCTGGCGAGCGTCTATAGCGATGATCCGCTGGAAATGGTGTTGTGCGACAAACCCACGGGCAAAGTCGCGGCGCCCAAGTTCATTTACCCACAACTTGGCGAACTGAACCTCTCCACGAACAAGACCACCCGGCTGGAAGACCTCGCGCGGTTGATCACCAAGCGCGAAGATGGCCGGCTGACACGCACGTTGGTAAACCGGC
>JANOHH010000988.1:0-1111 GCA_031406395.1 Verrucomicrobiota bacterium
CCGAGAACACCAAGCGCCTGATTCGCGCCGCAGAAAATCCGTTCGTTCACATGCTGGGCCATCCCTCAGGTCGATTGTTGCTGGAGCGCGAGCCGTACCCAGTGAACCTCGAGGCGGTGATCGACGCCTGCGCCGCGACCGGTACCTGGATTGAACTCAACTGCAATCCGTACCGTTTCGACCTCGACTGGCGGCTCTGGCCGTACGCAAAAAGCAAAGGCGTGAAATGCGTGATCAACCCCGACGCCCACCGCAACGAACACGCGAGTTTCCTGCGGCTTGGCGTCGGCTTGGCGCGCAAAGGATGGCTCACCAAGACGGATGTGATCAATACCCTGCCGCTGGAAATGCTGCGGCAGGAATTGGCGAGGAAACGCAGTCGCTAACCAAAGGAACTTTTGTGTGGTGAACCTCTCCGAAATTCAAGAGATAAAGGGAGTGCAAAGAAATTTCAACGGATCAACCACGAAATACACGAACTACCCGAAAAGCATTCTAGCGCCAGCGGCGCGACATGTTTGTAGCCGTCAGCCCAAAGAAAACCAAGCTCCGCAGGAGCGGCATTCTCAATACCCGCGGAGCGCCGAGCATCGCTCGGCACGAATGTGAGTCAGCTTACGCTGAGCAATGCTCGGCGCTCCGTGGCACGGTGTCGCTCCTACGGAGCTTGTGATTTGGGTGGGACGGATTCTATAAACATGCCGCGCCTACGGCGCTGCCAGTAGCCAGCGGCCCTCCGGTTCAGAGAACGCAGGCTCGGTCGCGGTAGTTGGTACCCGCGCACAGCGGTTGGGAGCCTTTTGGTCGTCCACTCACCCAATAAGGAGCCACCGGCCATCAAACCCGACACGGAAAGGAGGATAAACATTACGATGGCACGCACTTCCGCCGTGATCTTCCGCACCCGCGCAGACTGCTTCAAAGCCTGGGCTTTTCAAAATCCAGATAAGGATTGTGACCTTGTGCGTCCAACCAGTTGAAAATGACAACCTTCCATTCACCGTCAACTTTTCGAAGCGTGTAGGTTTTTAGAAAGCGATACGTCCGAAGATCTTGGTCGACATCAATCTGGATCTCCGCAGGACTTGGAGATCTTACGGAGATTACCTTG
>JANOHH010000939.1:0-7264 GCA_031406395.1 Verrucomicrobiota bacterium
ACAATCCGGGTCGATCACGCTCGAGAGGCGACCAAGATCGTCGTGGAGGTAGGTGATCGGCGACGACGGACCCGGCGCAGAACGCTGCCCCAACCAACCGCGGGACGTCACCCCGACCTGATCGTGGAAGACCTTCTTCTGGCCGGTCTGCGTTCCCGAGTAGTTGTCGACCCCGAACCGCAAGTACCGCGGATTCGTGCTCGTGGCCCCGGTCAACCCCGTTAGGGTGATCCTGTCGACACCGTTGACACGAACGATGACCGAATCGTTCCTGAGGATCGACAGCTCGACCCGAAGGGCGTCGGGAGTTGCGTCCTCGCTGACCTCGAGCTCGGTGGTCGTCTTCAGACCGCTGGTGAAGGAGGCCTCCAGGTCGGACTTGACCGCTTCCGGCACGTTGCCGGTCACCCCGACCGTGACGTGTTGGGGAACGGGCAATGCCCAGCGGGAATTTCTTTTCGCCGATGATTTTGCGCGCGCCTGCCGTTTCCTTCTGGAGAATTACAGCGATGAACAATTCATCAACATCGGCTACGGCAGCGACGTGACGATTCAACAACTAGCCGAAACCGTCCAGCGGGTGGTAGGGTTTGACGGCCAGATCGTTTGGGACACGACGAAGCCCGATGGGACACCACGTAAACTCATGGACAGTTCCCGCTTGTTCGCGCTTGGCTGGCGACCACAAGTGGATTTAGAAACCGGCATCCGCCACGCCTACGCGGATTTCCTGAAACATCACAACGTATCAAGGGTCAGTACCAGTTGACAAAAAGCCGCCGGTGATCGCTGTCGCCGAGCGGATGCAATCGCTCCAAGCGCGGCCCCACCCAGACCACGGCGGGTTGACAGTCCAACGTAGTCTCAAGCCGGTACGTTCCGGGCTTCAGTTCGACCGCTTTTCCGGTCAACGGCACGCCATCCAAAGCCCCCGAACAATTTGTTTTCACGGCAGGAATGATCAGCCCCATTCGATCTGTTTCCACGGTCCCTAAAATGCAGGATGCCTCTCGGGGTACGATCTGATATCGGCCCGGATGAATGATCTTGAAAGCTCCGCCTCCCGAAGGCAAAAGCTTTCCCAACACCCAAAAATCGTCGGCCAGCGGAACGTAATGCCTACGAATAAACTCATGATCCTCCTCCGGAAGCCAATCAGTTCGATAATTCGGGAGGATCACTGAGGCAGGTCGTGCGGCCAGCATGTCGCGGACCTTTGGCCCGTCTGCCTTTGTGAAATCACGGATGTTTAAACTGTGGAGAAACCACTTGAAATCGATACTGGCACGTGTAGGGACTATTCCGACCCCGTCGTAAACCCGATCTTGGCCGGGGTCCGTAAGACTCTCCGCAAGTTCCATTAATCTGGTTTGACGGAAATTCGACCAATCCAGATGGCGCTTGGTGGCGACACCGAAGGGTACCAAGTGGGCAAAGATGAGGACGGTGAAGCCCAAAGGACGGAGGGTAAAGGAGCCCCACAGGGCTGGTAAAAAAATAACCGCATAACGGTACACGAAAAGGAAGGCGAATGGGACCAGGTTCACCAAATTGTAGGCGAATGGCATGGGATTCAGCATCAGGGCCATGAAGGCAATCGCGAGCAGCGATGCCTCGGGCAACCAGCCATCCCAAGTGAGCGAAGCTCTCCCGCGCCTGCGCAGGTCCAAAACCACAGTGATCAAACCGGCTGCCAGCATGGCGACGAGCAAAGGGGTTTGGGTCAACAGACGATTCAGGGTTGCCCACGCTGCAAACCGGTTATTTCCACTGGCATCGCCAAGTACTCTGCGCGTATCAGACACAAAAAGATCCCACAATCCCGCGGCCCCATAAGCCAGACGAAACAACAAGAACATTCCGATTGCGCCGGCAGCCCAGGCCAGGGCCAATTTCCAACGGGCAGTCGCGTGGACTCGCGGGAAGACCAGCATCAACAACGACAGCGGAAGAGTATAAACGAATGCCTTAAAGGCGACGAACTGCAGTGCAACGGTGACGGCCCCGGCGAAGACAAAGGACTGCGCGGTTGCTGGGGTGTTCCGTACCACACACCAAAACAAGAGCAAGCCGGTTAACAGGAGATTGTCGTGGCGGATTTCAAATCCGTAGTCCCAGAGTGGAGCCAAGGTGGCTGCGCCGATCAAGGCGATCAGAATTCGATTCGAAAGCAAGCGTTCGCCCGTGGCCAAGCCGAGGAGCAGAAGATTCAGCCAAAAGATCACCACTGCTAGTAAACGTGCAGACGCGAAAAGGTCGGCTGACCCCGTGGCTCCCCGCGCCAGCCACGAAAGCGGCAACTGTAGAAGTGACAAGTTTACGTAGGCCTCGTTGAATTTACCTAAGGCCAAGATTCTGGCCACAAAAACATTCTGGCACTCGTCCACCTGATAAATGCGCATCGCGGCCAGATAGAGGGACCATTTGAATACTGCATATCCGCAAAATAACGCAATGCCCCCAAGAAGGACGAATTTGAGTTTAGACTTCATTCTTGCTTTGGGCTCTGATTCCGAAGGCGGTACGTGGCCGGTAAAACCAAGCCCGAAGAGAGTGCAGTTGTGGTGCAAGAAGCCTCCACCGACGGAGCGCTGCCTGCGAAATTGCGCCCGCCGCAAGAGGGAGCCGAGGGGCATTTCGGGCAATAAGGCTCACTTGGAGCAACGCATGATAAGATGGGTATATGGAATGCGCAGCAAGTCATGCCTCAGGTTCGATTCGACCTTGCCGAAAACCACTGAAGCCAGACGCAGATATTCGGAACGGGTTCGGACGAACTTTCCACGATCCCGGCTGAGCAGCCAACGGGCGACCTTCGATTGCTCCGGAACATAGCATCCATCGTAGGTCACCAGCCGTCCCTCCGGCCTTAACACCAACCGAGCCAAGTCGAACAGCTTTGCCGCTCGCTCATCATCCAGGTGATGGATTACCCCGACGGACAGAACCAGATCGAATGTGCCCCGCTCCTGTTCTAGTTCGGCCAGTCCAACATCACTACATAGGAAACGGCCTCTCCCACCATAGCGCGCCTTCGCCGAATTGATGTAATCGGCGCTGATATCCAATCCGGTATAACTGACCCCAGGAAGGTAATCTAAAACGTCAGCCGGCCCACAACCAAGATCGAGTACTTTTTCCGCTGCTACTGGTTTCACGTACTCGGATAGATAAGTTCGCCAGGCACGTCTGCCACCCACAGCCCGGGTAAAAAGCCGATATCCAGCTGGCAAACTTAAAATGGAAGAAAGACTTTTAATCATATCGAACCTACCGCTGCCAGCAAAAGCAGACACAAAAAAGGCGACGGATCGCGGATTGAGGGAAAGCTCGGGTAACGCTGGAACTAACCAGCGCCAAATTGCTCTTCGCCATGAACACCGTCAAACTCAGACCCTGAAAGAGAAAGGAATACATGTATGCTAGTTGGTCAAGGCGCGGCATTCTTTGTCGGTTCCCCGCGGACGGCATGAGCCTGGTAAAGATGAATTTGGCAGTCACGATACTGCGGCATTTCGTCCGTATTCAAAGCGATATTAAAGCGAATGTCCAGATGGTAATGCTCTCGGTAAAAAGTTTGAAGCGGTTCCAACCATTGCTTCTCCATCAAAAAAAAGACGTCGGGTCGCTCGACTAATGACAGGGAATAAGGGTTGATCTCATGTCGGGCTACCATCTGACGAAAGAGTGGCGAATGCGTGGTCCAGCCATAGGGCACCAGATAAAAAGGGATCGCGTCGGATGAAGGGCAATAAAAAAGACATTGTTCCAAGACCGAATTGAACGGCAACGGAATCAGAAGCGGTTTTCTGCCGGCCGGAAGTAGCGATCGGAAAGGCTCATAAATTCTGAGGCTGATCTGTTTCAGGTTGCGGTAATAAGCGTTCGTGTCATACAGGTTCCACGTGAGTTTCCACAAAAACATCCCGTACAGGATCGTCCAAACCAGAAAACATCCTCGACAGAGTTTGGAATACAAATTTCGAAAGACTTTCCCGCGCGATGTGGCGGGCCGTGGCTGTTGAAAACCGGTTGCCCAGTAAAGACACACCGCATGCATGATCAAAGGCATGTTGTAGGTGATGCGCTGAGGCAGACGGGGTAGATAAATGGCCAACAGCACGAACAAACCGTACATAACCGTCAGCGTGAAGAAGCAACGTTTCCACCGGCTCCCGGCAGCAAAGAGACACCAGACGGCATTCAGGAGTGCAAGATTCATCAGAATGCCAGAATCACCACCCAGCGACTTCCACAGAAACAGGTACTTTGTCGAGAAGCTGTTTAGCTGCGGTTTGGCCTCAGCGAAATTCTCGAGCGTGCCCACCAAACGGCGCATCTTCGATATATCCGCGTAAACATCAGGCTCGGGGAAATAGAACTGCGTAAACATCCAGGCATCGTTTTCACTCCACCCGGCGGCGGGTGCGGCACGGGAAACGAATCGTGCTAGGGGTGTTCCGTGGACCTGCCCGCGCAGTTTGTTGTACTCTTGGAACTCTGCCCAAGCCGGGTCGCGCGCATAGTACCACCGGTTGAACTCATGCGTGAAAAGGAAGAGGGCAAAACAAACCAGCCCCGCCCCAAGCAGCCGGCGCACCCCGGTGAATCCGGATCGCTCGATTAAGAATGGGAAAGAAAGGATCGCCAAGAATGGCATGACATCTTCCCGGATCATCCCCATCAAGGTGATCAAGCCGACGCCGGCGATGACGCGGGGCCACCGCGTCGGGTGACCTGGTTGGAAACTGTCCACTAACAACAGCAAACCTGCCGTTCCCGCCAGGAACGCGGTGGTGGTGAACTGCAGACTGAGCAGGATACGCGTCTCCACCAGCACAAAGAAACCAAGGTAGAGTAGAACAAAAGCCCAGTTGCGCTTGCGACTCACCACCAGAAAGGCCAGGGCGGTCAGGGACACAAAGTGAACGACCACCAGATAAACAAGATACCAGTTGCACCCGTCCCACAGTTGATACATGCAACGGAGCATCCAGCCGATCACTACGTTTGTGAAAATCAGATGCTCTGAGGCCTGGCCGGTATAGAAACCTGACGCGATCAACTGCATTCCGAGATCATCGTTGGTTTCGTACCCGGGCGAAGCTATCGCGAAAAAGAGCGCGAAGATCAGCGCATTCAGCAGCGCCACAAAGCCAAGGACTTTCAGATCACCACCCACGACGGCGGGTAACTGAAGCGACGTATGGAGCCAGGAAGCAATGCGATTGCGTCCTGCTCCGGGTGAAGGCGGGTCCACTGGGTGAGGATTACCCACAAAAATCCAGGAGCACCCGAATCATTCGGTCTTGTTCGGTTCGACTAAGTGAGTCGAAGAACGGCGGGCGGAACACGCGATTACTTTTCACCTCAGACACCAGGCAATCTCCACTTCGTCCGTCCAGTTGCATCCCTGCCGGGGAGAGCGCATAGCACATCTTTAAATAAATCTGGTTTCCGGCAATCTGACCGACCGCCATCTTTCGGGAAACATGCTCCATCTGCCTTCCGAGGAGCGACGACCGGTTGGATGCAATTGAACAACTGTCAGTCATTTGCGTAGGGGTTTTGGTTTTCGGAAATAACCACTCTAAGATGCGGGATACCATTTATGATACCAAAGCTGTACGTCAAGTGTAAGAAAACCACACCGTTGATACAACCGTTGGGCAGCCACATTACGCCCTTGAGTGACAACCGTAATCTTCTGGGCATCCTGCGAGGCAAGCCAGTCAAGGGCAGCGCGGACCATGGATCTGCCAAGTCCTTTCCCGCGGGCCGCTTCGCCCACACCTACCAACCCGATCTGGCCTTGTTTCATTGCCGAGTCAAGATGACAGGTGATATAGCCAAGCGGCTCGTTGTTTGGCGAGGTCGCAACGAAGACCTTGTCAGCGCGCCCCTGGCAATCAAGGGCGATCCAGGTGGAGTAAAGCGCATCCACCCGGGATCGGGAAAAGTGGGAGTCGGAACAAAAACGGGTGTCGTTGTGTGCCGTTCGGGCCAGCGCCTGTAAAGCCGGCAAGTCCTCGGAGCAAACGGATCGAATTGGAACAGTTGACCTTTCCTGAACGGACTTCTGACCGCCTGGGCCCAGCAGCCTGCACTCAAACGTCACGCGAATATCAACCAACTCGAAACCATGTTCTTCCGCTGTCCGCATCGTCACTGGGTCGTCAGCCCGCGCGAGGAAATACAACCCGCGAACACCACTGTTCCTGCTCCAGTGATCGATCCTACCGGCCAGATCCGGATTCAGCTTGTCGTTTCGGACCCGAGCAATCCGGCATTGGAAAAAGTTGGTGTCCCACTCCAACAAATCGCAGGGCGCAGCAGCGTCTAGGTTCATTTCATCTCCTCCCCTTGTACGGGGGCTCGCTCGCGCTCGGTATAAGTCGGGCGCTCCATCATGCGAAAATGCATTCGCGCAAGGTATTCGCCGATGATGCCCAGCGCTAGTAGCTGGGCGCCGGAGAAAATGGCGATGATGGACGCAAGAAAAGTGAACCCAGGCACGCTGGTACCGAAAAGAAAATAACGTCCGGCGACGAACACAAGGATGGCCATCCCAAAGGCCGTACAAATGAAACCCAGCAGATTCGCAATTTGGAGGGGCACGGTTGAATAACCCGTCATCATGTTCATTGCGTGCGTGAAAAGCTTCCGCATCGTATAATTAGAAAGCCCCTCAAGTCTGGGGTCGTGCCGCACATTGATCGCCACAAAACGCGTTGTCCCCCACGTCAAAACCACATCGATGGATACGAAGGGGCTGTGATAGTTCACAAACGCGTTACGGAGATTCGTCCGAAAGGCACGAAAGGCCGATACGTGACGCGCGGTGTCCGCTCCCATGGAATTCCTAAGGGCTACCTTGGTCATCTCCGACGCCATATCGCGCAATAAACCGTGGCGCTGACGTTCGGGATACCCATAAACCACATCAAAGCCTTCCGTCAACTTGGCGAGCAGTTTTCCAATTTCCTCCGGTGGATGCTGAAGATCGTCATCCAATGTTACAATGACATCAAACTGAGCGGCACGAATGCCGCAAAGCAGTGCATTGTGCTGGCCATAGTTCCGCATCAGGTTTATGCCCCGCACCCACCGGTGACGCGCACAAAGTTCCCGGATGACTTCCCAACTCCGATCGCGACTGGCATCGTTCACAAAGATCAACTCAAACTCACTTGACAGTACAGCCAGAACTGGCTCCAACCGCTTAACCAACAGGCCCAAGCTCAGCTCGCTGTTGTAAACCGGG
>JANOHH010001010.1:0-1079 GCA_031406395.1 Verrucomicrobiota bacterium
GGGAAGCGGGTTGCCAGCCACGGCGTCGTGCGGGAGACCGCGCTGGGGTTGTCATTGACTGGCAGACCCGCGCGCGCTGCCGGATAGCCGCCGAGGACTTTTAGAATTTCAAACCACGTCCGCACTTCGTAGCCGAGCGACGCGCTTTGATCGTCGCGCGGGCGGAAGCCGAGATAAGTCACCGAGCCAGCATCGCCGACTTTGCGATGCAGGCCAACCGTGCGCCCATAAGCCTGGGCGACCACTGCGACGCCGTCCGCTGCGTCCACGGGATAAATCCAATCCACGATAAAGTCAGTGAGGATGGTTTGTTCGGGTACGGTCGCAAGCGGCCCGGTGAATTCGGCGCGGGCACCGGCGGCGATGAGACCCTGTTGCGCCACGTCGTAACGTTTGATGCCGCAAAGCGTTTGCCACCGGGCGCGCACATCAGCACCAGCGAGATCAAAGCGGGGCAGCGGGCCGGACCAAATCAGTCGCCCACCGCGCGCGACGAATTGTTCGAGGAACTCAATGAGACCAACGGGCGGCAGCGGTTCGAACAGCGCGGCGAGCGTTGAGAAGGTGCGGCCCGCCATGGTGATGGTACCGTTGTCGTTCACGCGACCGTACTGGAGCAACTTCTCCGGCGTGACGTAATTGGCGTAGCCGTATTGCACCATCCACGAACCGAAGCGCTCATCGGCGGCGACCAGCGAGATCGGATAAAGCATGAGCACTTCGATGTCGCGATGGACGCCTTCGGTCACGGCCATGAATTGCGGCCGGCCCCAGGCGCCGAAGGCATCTTCGAGCGCGTGATGCCGCGCCAAGGCGACGTTCGGCATGCCCCACGCGGCGGCGTAGGAATTGGGATACTTGTTCAGGATGCCCGTCGAGCAGGCGAGCGCGAGGCCGTAGTAATCGCGATCGGACCAGCCGCCCTCGGCGTGATCGTTGCCGCTGCCGGTGAGGAAATCGTTCCAACGAAAATAATCGCTGCACGCGCAGGCGGCCTGCTGGACGGTGTTCGACCAGACAAAGTTGGGCGTGTAATCGTATTGCCGCGGCGCGTGCGGGCTCCCGCCGGAGCGCCAGTG
>JANOHH010001044.1:0-12276 GCA_031406395.1 Verrucomicrobiota bacterium
TCAACCTGTTTACAAACTATGGAATCGTTACCGACTATTTTGTTAAAACCCGGTGAGGCTGACCGCATCGTGGCCGGACACCCCTGGGTTTATCACGGCTCCGTCCTGCGCATGACCGCCCAGGCCGGCGATGGCGAAATGGTCCAGGTCAAGGACCACCGCCAGCGTTTGCTGGGCGTGGGCTACTACAATTCGAAATCCCGAATCAACGTACGCGTGCTCGCGCCGGAGAGGGTGGAAGTGGATCAAAACTTTTTCGAGGAACGCATCCGTATTGCCCTGGCGCTGCGGCAAAAGCACCTGCCGACCGCCACGTCGTTCCGGGTCGTGAATGCCGAGAGCGATTTCCTCAGCGGTTTGATCGTGGACAAATACGAGGACGTGCTCGCGCTCCAGATCTCCGCGCTCGGCATGGAAAAACGGAAGGAGAAAATCGTCGCCGCGTTGCAAAAAATATTCTCCCCGCGCGCCATCGTTGAACGCAGCGACGTGGCCTCGCGCAAATTCGAGGGCATGACCGAAGTGAACGGAATAATCGCGGGTGAACTCGGCGGGCCGGTGACTGTGAATCTCAACGGGTTGAAATTCGAAACCGACCTGATTAGCGGCCACAAGACCGGAATGTATCTCGATCAACAGACGAATTATCAAGCCGTGGCGCAATTTGCCAAGGGCGCGCAGGTATTGGACTGCTTTAGTTTTCTCGGTGGGTTCGGCCTGCATGCGGCCCGCGCCGGCGCGGCGAAAGTTCACCTGCTGGATCAAAGCGCCGATGCGGTCGCCACTTCCACTCGCAATGCCCAGGCGAATGGACTGGGGAACAAATGCCACGCCGAAGCCGTAAACGTGTTCGACTGGCTCAAAGCGCAGACCGCCGTGAAGCCCCACGAAAGAGTCACCCCCCGTTTCGATCTCATCGTGCTGGACCCACCGTCGTTCACTCGCACCCGCGCCACCGTGCCGGATGCCTTGCGTGGGTACAAGGAGATTCACATCCGCGCGCTCAAGCTACTCAAGCCCGGCGGCACCCTGGCCACGTTCTGCTGCTCGCATCACGTGGACGCGGTGACTTTTCAAGACGTAATTCTCTCCGCCGCCTACGACACACGCCATGTTGTGCGCCGGATCGCGACTTACTCGCAATCACTCGACCACCCGATCATCCCGATGATTCCGGAAACGGAATACTTGAAGGGTTTTGCCTTTGAAATCGTACGGTGACGCTTTGATGGTCCAACCCTCCGCCCAGCGACACAGTCGATGAAAGATGTAAATCGCTCAATGGAGGGAGAAAAGTCAAGCCCGAGGCGACGGCAGGGTCGGGTTACTAGTTTTGCGTATTGCATTTCGAATTGAATGCGTGCTTGCGTCATCTTTAACCCCGCCGCTAAAGGCCAGAAGGCCGAACGTTTTCGTCGCTGCCTCGCCAACATTGCCACCCACTGCGAACTCAAGCGAACCACCGCGCCCGGCGACGCCCGCCGGCTGGCTGCCGTCGCCATTGCGGAAGGCCATGACACTCTCATCGCTGCGGGTGGCGACGGCACGCTGAACGAAGTCCTCAATGGCATGGGCGATGTGACCGACGGCTTTCTGCGCGCCCGGCTCGGCGTGTTGCCGCTGGGCACCATCAATGTCTTCGCCCGCGAACTGGGCATCCCCACCCACCCTGATCAGGCCTGGCCCATTCTGCAGCGAGCCAATGAACGGCGCATTGATCTGGCGCGCGTTGAAGCGGGCGAACCAGGCAACATTTCGCGCAGCTACTTCGCCCAGCTCGCGGGGGCGGGCCTCGACGCCCGGGCCATTCAACTCGTGAATTGGCCAATGAAGAAAAAGATCGGCCCCTTCGCTTACGTTTATGCCGGCCTCAAAGCGATGAACGAAGAGCAAACCATGCTCACCGTCGCCGATGGTACGCACACCGCCACCGGGCAGCTTGTGCTCGTCGGAAACGGAAGCCGCTATGGGGGTCCGTTTCGGATTTTCCCCGACGCCGAATTAGCCGACGGTTACCTGCATGTTTGCATTTTTCCCCAGGTGAACTGGCGTACGTTGGTCCGTTGCGGTCTCACGTTGCTGTTCACCCGCAAGCTCCCACGCCACGGTCTGATTCGGCTGCGCGCAAAGTCCTTCACGCTCATTGGCCCGTCGGTCAGGCATTTCGAAGTGGACGGCGAAATCGGTGACCCGCTGCCTGCGCGCTTCACCATACTGCCCGCGGGCTTGCGCGTGCTAGTTCCCTGACTCGCTCCACGACCGTTGTGCCCGGGAACTCTCCGGGTGGACATATCGGCGCGCCCCGGGTGGCTATTATCGCATTGACCGGATTGCACACCGCGCGCTCCCACCGTATCTATGGCGTGTTGAGTAAGGACAATTTTAACACGGGGAAGCCAATGAAAAAGACCACTTTAACCGAAGCCAAAACCGACACGATCCGCTGGCTGCAAAGCCTGTTCGCGCCCACCGCAAAACCCATCCCCGCGCCCGAAGTGAGCGCCGCCCCCGCTCCGAAAGCGGTGCCTGCCAACGGCCAGACGATTCTTGTGGTGGACGACGATCCCGTTTTCCTCAAAGCCACCGCCATGAAACTTGAAAGCAACGGCTACGCGGTTCTCACCGCCCGGGACGGCTCGGCGGCCATCCAGGCCGCGCGCCGACAAAAGCCGAATCTACTGGTGCTGGATATAAATCTATCCCCGGATGTCGCCAGTGGCGGTTCAGTGCCGTGGGACGGCTTCCGCATCATGGCCTGGCTGCGGCGATTTGATGACTTCAAGACAACCCCGGTGGTGATGGCTTCGATCGGGGATCCGGTCCAACACACTCGGGAAGCGATCCTGGCCGGGGCCGCGGCGTTTTTTCACAAGCAGATGAATCCCGGCCAACTGCTCACCATGGTGGACGACACGCTCGCGCGTTCGGGGATCGTGCGGGCCCCCGCCTTGGAGGCCAACTTCCAGATCTGATACCGGCGAGAATTTAATCCGCCGCGCAAAAATGGATGGGCCGGGAAGTGAACCTTGGTCCCGACCTGACTTCGAACGACCCGAGACTTGACTTGCCCCAGCCGGGTTGTGATCTTCCGCCGGTGTTCGTTCGACTTGGCCATCTCCTGCTGATCCTCGTGCTGCTCGCGGCAACGGGTGGTCACTGGGCGGTGCTGCAAACCGTCGCGTGGACCAACATGCTTGCGCATAATCTTCGCACCGCTTCGATTGAGGAAGCGTTGACCAAAACTTTCGACGGCAAGAATCCCTGCACGATGTGCAAACAAATCTCCGCGGGCAAGAAGGCCGAAAAGAAAACTGAGTTCCCGACCCAGGCAAAGAAACTGGAGTTCTTTTCCGAACGACCGGCGTTTATTTTTTCCGCCCCGATTGATTTCCGCCTGACGGTATCCCGCTTCGACCGTTTGACCACTTGGTCCGAAGCCCCGCCCACTCCACCGCCCCTCGCAGCCTGACTTCTCCTTCCCTGCCGACTGCTGCAGTCGGCGCTCACGTTCCCCTGCTGCGGCCTGCCCGTGGCGGGAGGTAATCTCCGAAACTATTCCGGCTCGAACGCCATGCGTTCGAGCGATGGGTCATGCGACAAAAAAGTTTAGGTTTCACGCTCATCGAGCTGCTGGTGATGATTGCGATCATCGCCATCCTCGCGGCGATGCTGCTACCCGCCCTGGGTCGGGCGAAGCAGCGCGCTTGGGCCACGGCCTGCCTTAGCAACACGAAGCAAATCGGAATCGCCACCCGGATGTATGCCGACGACAATGCGGACGCCTTGCCCCGCTCGGCGCACCAAGGCGCGTCCTGGGTGGGTACTTTGCAACCCTATTGTGGAGGCACGAACCTCTGGCGCTGTCCGCGTGACCCGAACAAGACGCGCCCCTACAGCTACTCGCTCAATGACTACCTGCTGCCGCTGCCGACCGGCTCGGTCGCGGTTGATTTTTCCAAGACCACGCGAGTCCCCGTACCACCCGACACCCTCTGGCTCGGAGAATGTGAGGATCGTTATGCCAACAACGACCACTTCCATTTTACGGAAGCGAATGATGGTAATTACGAACCGCCGGGGTTCCGGGCGCAAGTTGGCGTGCAGCGCCATCTCGCCGGGGCCAACTACCTCTTCGTGGATGGTCACACCCAACTCCTCAACTGGAGCCTTGTCCGTTCCAAATTAATTCAGCCTGGTTCACGCTTTGTGAATCCGGCTGGCCGACCTTTAACTCCCTAAAATGATTCCGATTAAAATGAAAACCAAACTCCTGCCTCTGCTTGCCACGCTCAACCTCATCACGTTTCTACTCTCCGCGCCGGCCCAAGACCATGGTCACCTCGAAGTTGGCGCCACCGGCACCAGCCAAAATGATCCCCTCATCTTCGAGAATGGCGATATCTTCGACACCGCAACCCATTACGTGAAGACGCTCACGCTCGCCACGTCGGGTCCGTACCAGGGTTATTATCAAGGCAACATTACTCTCACCGCGCTCGCCGCCACTCCTGCATTCGGCGGTCCCGTGCCGAACGCCCCCGCGCTCGGCTCCCAGGTTCATGCCCAACTGGTTTCCGTGGCCGGCCCCCCGGGCGGCGCGTTCGCCTTTTGGGCTACTGGCGCGACCAATTCCACCCTGAGTCTTGTGTGCGGGACGACCGGCACCAACACATTCCGACTCAGCGAAAACGACGGCTCGCCCGGCACCGATCCCTACGGCCACATTCACGGACGCCGCTTCACGGCAACTATCCCCGGCATTTACACCGTCGGATTTCGCGCTCTCGACTTTTCCACCAACGGGATCAGCGGCGGTCCAATCCATAGGCCCTCCGCCGTGTTGACGATGTATTTCCAGGCAGGCGTGAATATAAAGCACATCGAACCGGACGTGGACCACACGCATGTTGAATTCTCCGCTCCCGTCGGAAAATCATGGGTGGTGGAGGCGGCGGACTCGCCCGGCACGAACGGCATCTGGACGCCCATCAGCGCACCCATCGTCGGAGATGACTATTTCCACGAGATCACGGAGGATCAACCCGTGGAAGGGATTCGGTTTTACCGCTCGCGCGGCTTTTGAGCCGACGATCCTTATTCCGAAAGCACCCAATTTCCTGACGACCGTAGGCGACCGGGTCGCCGCAAACCAAACTCGTCAGGCGAGCCGAAACCAAAACAAAAGAAAAAATGAAACGATCAAACAAAGTCATGATCAGGACTTGCGTGGCGGGTTTGTTAGGCGGCGGCGCCCTCGTCTGGCCTTAAACCGCGGCCGATGCGAATGAGGCCGCCATCAAGGAAGTGATGAAAACCTATCACAAGGCGTCCAAAAGCGATGCCGCTAGTTGGAAGGAGAAGACATCGAAACTGCTCACCGCCGCCCAGTCACTCGAAAAGGGTGAAGCTGATGCCGCAAACAAATACAAAGAGGCCCTGAACTGCAAAGCCTGCCACAGTGTTCACAAGCCGGACTAAGCCATCGTACTTGCAACAGATTCACAACCTGAGTTCGGGCGGAGCGGATTGTGGTGCAGTCACCGCTCCTCCCGGGTGACCAGGCAACTCAACGTGCGAGACACGAACGGACCGACCAGTCTTCAGCCCGGCGATCGGAAGACCTTCCGACTACTGGTCACGGACACGGAGGCATGGATTGACCATGTACAAAAAACCGGAGTAACCTTGGTGGCTGCGCCAGCGCCAACCGGAGTGGCGTTCCTGGAATTGAACCCAGGCGATTCCCTGCCCGATCTGACGTCGGGGAAATCCCCCCCTCGCCCCCCCTCGCCCCCCCTCGCCCCACCTCGCTGACCCGGGCACTGACCCGGGAAGTTAATCGCGTACGGCGTAAAATCCGGCGACTGGACCGCCAGGAGACGACGCCCGCGCAGGCGCTGTTTCCCGGCGCGCGCCTGATCGCGCGGCTGACCCAACGGGTGCGGCGCCACGGCAAGAAGAGCACGGAGACCGTGTATTTGATCAGCAGTTTGAACCTGAAACAACCGGAGGCGGCGGGCTGGATCAAACTCAAGTGCGGCTCCTGGGTGATGGCAGACCGGCTGCACCACGCGCTGGGCTTGGGGGGTTTTCGGCGGTTGGTCGTCAGCGTGGCGCAAACGGCCATCGCCCAAGGGCAAACCCAAAAAAACGCACTGGGGTGTGCTGCGCTCTCCGCAATTCTTTGCCCATCGCGATGGCGGCCCCGAAAGTCTCCACGCCTTGGGGTTCGCCAATTCCCCGTCTTCGTGGCGCTTGCCAATGTGAAAAGACGCGTCCTACCCGCTAGGGCAATAGGCATTTTGCGCCTTGCCGCCAACCGGGGAGGAGGATTGAATGCCGCCTGTGCGACCGCTCATCCTTGAAATCGCCAGCACGCAGACGCCCGAATCGCTCGTCGAACAACTCGCCGGGCGTCCGGGAATTACGTTGCTCCGCAGCGCCGGCTTTGATTCGGCGCAAGCGCGGTATTCGTTCGTCGCGGCAAACCCGTTCCTGACCTTTCGCGCGTTTGGTTCGCAATGCGAAATAGGCTCGGGTGTAGCCGCCGACGTGAGGTGGCGGACGGACGGAATGCCAGAATCTCTCAACCCGCCTCCTCACGTCGGCGGCTACGTCCAATTCGGCAATCCGTGGCATCTACTAGATGCGTTGATGGCCCGCTACGAATTGCTCGACGAGATTGATCTGCCATTCCCCCTTGGCGGCTGCTTCGGCTACTGGGGTTACGATCTGAAGAATTTCACCGAACCGAAACTCCCGCGCCGCGCCGTCAATGACCTCGAATTACCCGATTGCCAGGTCGGATTCTACGGCAGCCTCGTAGTGTTCGACCATCGCTTGGGCAAAAGCTTTGTGGTCGCGACCGGCCTGAACGCAGACGGATCGCGGACGGAAGTCCGGGCACGCGAACAATTGGAGTATTGGCGCAAACTGTTGGGGCGCGATTCAACGCAAACCCTCACCCCGGCCCTCTCCTTTTCCGAAAGGGAGAGGGAGAATCCATCGGCAACCGAGGAAAGCTCCAGTGCGATTGCAGGACAGGCCGGCTCACAACAGCCTCTCCCTCTCCTGGGGGAGAGGGCCGGGGTGAGGGCGGATGTTGCGTCAAATATTTCCCGCTCCGACTTTCTGTCCGCCGTCGAGCGGGCGCAGTGTTACATCCGGGCCGGCGACATCTACCAGGTGAACCTCTCGCAACGCCTCGCCGCGCGGTGCGACTGTTCCGGCTGGGAATTGTTCGGACGTTTGCTCGCTGTTTCACCCGCGCCGTTTGCGGCGTACTTCGATTGCGGCGATTTTCAAATCGCCTCCTCTTCGCCGGAACAGTTTCTCCACTTGAGCGGCTCGCACATCGCCACCCGTCCCATCAAAGGGACGCGGCCCCGTTCGCCGGACGCCACACGCGATGCCCAACTCGCATACGAACTCCAAACCAGCCCGAAGGAACTGGCGGAACTCGTCATGATCACCGACCTGCTCCGGAACGATCTCGGCCGCGTGTGCGATTTCGGCTCGGTGCAAGTGCCGGAGCTGGCCAAATTGGAACGCTTTGCCCAGGTGCAGCATCTGGTTTCAACGGTCGAAGGACGGTTGCGAGCCGACGTGACGCATTTCGCAGCCCTCGCCGCATGCTTCCCCGGCGGCAGCATCACCGGCGCGCCGAAGTTTCGCGCGATGGAAATCATTGATGAGTTGGAGCCGATTGCGCGGGGACCATACACCGGATGTCACGGCTATCTCGGCTTCAATCGTGAAAGCCAGTTGAGCATCACCATCCGGACGGCGATCCGCAAAGCCGAGGCTGCCTATTTCCATGTCGGCGCGGGGATCGTGGCGGATTCCGTGGCCACGGCGGAATATGATGAAACGCTCGCCAAGGCCGCCGGCTTTCTCGCCGCGCTCCAGTTGGAATCGCTACCCGAACCAACGCCGCACAATGATTAAACCGTAACCATTCGGTCGGAATTCAACGCCGAGGCGCAAAGATGCGAAGGCGCAAAGAAAAATAACGAGATCGGAAGGTGGGCGGCGGGCATCTTGAGTATCACCAAATGGTGACACTCAAGATCGCCAGCAAAGGTTTTCAAAACTCTTGCGCCTTTGCACCTTCGCGGCTTTGCGTTGAAAACTTTCTGCATGTTCTCGGTTAAAGCCCTCCACCCTTCTGCCCTGCGCCCGGCAAACAACTACTTCAAGTCCGCTTCCTTGATCGCCAGTGGCTCCAACGTCGCCGGGTCGGCGCCGGCAGCCCAACCGATGCCGCGCAGAATCAGGATGCGAAAGACGGGGTCATCCAAGGTCCACGTGTAATGCCCCAGGATGCTCCCAAAGACCCGGCCCTTGCCCTTTTGAAAAGTCCACATCATCGGCCAGGCTTGGCCGTCCTGCTCGGTCGTGGCGAGCACTTCGACATTTTTTGTGTCACCGATCAACGGCCAATAGGGTTCGTCAATGAAATGAATTTGCGACGGCAGCCCGCGCGTGATCGGATGATTCGTCGGCGCGACGATCTGCAAAACCATCGGCGTGTGCAGGTATTTCGTACGCCCCGAATCCGAGGCCAGGCCAATCCGTTCGGCGAGCTGAGCGCTGTCCGGATTGCCGATCGTCGCCGAATGCAACACCACCATGCCGCCACCGCGAGCGGAAAACTCGTCGAGCTGCCGCAATTTCTCTGCATCCCAATGCCGGTTCCAGTAATAGAACACGAGCACATCGGCGGATTGAAATTGCTCGGTCGTCGGCCACTCCCACGCCGTGGCGACCTTTGCGGCGCCATTGGCTCTTAGCCATGTCCCCCACTTTTTTTGCCAGGCGGGATAGTCATGTTGCCCCGGCCCGTGATCCTGCGCATTCGCCACCAGCACCAGTCGTAACGGGGATTGGTTGGTCAGCGACGGCTGATTAGTCGAAGCCAGGGCGGCCTCCAACTCGGCACGCGTGCGTTTTGGTGGTTCATGGAGCAGGAAGGTCAACAGGTCGCGAACCTGTCCGTCTTTCAAGGTATCCAAAAGTCCGGCGGGCATAAGCGACAGCGAACTGGGGCGTAGCTCCTTCACATCCGTCACGCGGACCGTCGTTTCTTTTCCGTCGGCCTCTACGAGGTGTAACGAGTCACCGTCTTGGGTGCGGATGAAGCCGGTCAACTCTGACCCATCGCGGTGCTTCATTTGGTAGGCGACGTAATCGGGATTGATGGACGCACTCGGTTCTTTGATGTCGCGCAACACGCTCCCTGCGTCGCGCGCCACGAGGTTGCTCAGGTCCGGACCAATCACCCCGCCTTCACCACGAAGGCGATGGCAGGTGGCGCACTTCAGTTGGTCGCCAAAAAATAATCCACGCCCGCGCTCGTAGTCGCCACCATTCAAGTTGATGTTGTCCACCGCTCTCGACACAGATGACGCCACTTCGGCATTCGTCGTATTCTCATCGTTGCTTTCCAATACAAACGGCGAAAGCAAAAAGCCTGGAGGAACTGACCGCTCATTTGGGTCACTCGATGTGAAGTAAGTGAAGACGGCATCCGTCACTCCGCCCTTCCACGACGCACACACCCAAACCCTTTGCACATTCTCCGTCAGGGCGACATCCGCAAACTGTTTTCCGAATTGGTCCTTGGCTGAATTCGTAATTAACGGCCCACCGGGAGCGATCAAACGAAAGGGGTCCGTTGATTTCACGCGCAACGTAGCGTCCGAAAAGGGGAAATTCGGACGAGTGATGATTCGAAACCCGAAACCCTTCCCCGGACTGAGTTTGCTAGCAGCTTCAGCAAAATATTTTGACGGGCCGGAAAACTGCTTTGCAAATTCGACTCCTGGGTAAGGCAGCCAGTCATTCCAACTGAACTCCGATGTTTTCATCCCAGCCTTAAGCGCAAGATCACGGACGGGTTGAAACCCCGTGAGGAGCTTATGTTTGGCTGATAATACCGTTACTCCACTCAAATCGTAATCTAACTCAACAACTTCTCCCCTGCCTTTGCTCGCTTTCGCTTTCACACCCGGAATCGTCAGCGCGTATGTCACTGCTTGCGGGTGCGGTGCGGTGGAAAGCACGAGCGTTTCGCCGTCATTATCCAGTTTTGCCGCGAGAATCTTCAATTTCCCGCGTGGTGTGGCTTCTTGCTGCTTCACGACTGCATACGGCGGCTTGAGCACTTCGTAGCGGTCGGCCGCGCGGACGTATTGGCCGAATTCGATTTCCTGGCGCACGACCGTGCCTGTTACTGAAGGGTCGAGCGGTTTGTCGAAAGCAATGCGCACTTCCTCCGGCCCGGCAGCCCAAGCGGCTACCAGCTGCGGCACTTGCGGATCGGTATAGGAAATCTTGAAAATCTTCCCTTCGCCTTTCGGGCCGGTGCCCCAGTCCGGCAGACCGCTGTGGCAGGAGACGTAGAGGTCGCCCTTCGGAGAAATCGCTACGTCGGTAGTCAGCATGGATAGGCGAGCGATGAGGTATTCTTTGCCAACGTAGCCGTGAGGGGTCTTAACCAAGCGCACCCGCCAAATCTTACCGCGCGATTCGCCAGCGACGAACGCGTCGCCGGCCCACCATTTCGGACCAAACAAACCCTGGCCGGCTTTCGGCTCATTGAAAACCAGGCCGCAGGTGGACTGGTGTTGCGGGCCGAACGCCACCACCGGCGGCTCACTCACCAGCTTGGGGAGCCACTTTTCGTGGCGCGGCGGAAAACCGTAGTTGCGTCCAGGAATGATGTGGTTCAACTCATCCAACGGGTTGCCATTGGGACACCAAGTCTCGCCTTCCTGATCGGTGACGAATAAATCCCCAGACAGATTGAACGCGAGCGCGTACGGAACCCGGATACCGGTGGCGATGGTTTCGAGCTTTTTTGTTTTAGGCGACCACTTCTGAATCGTGCCGCGAACCGAATTGAGGTCGTAAAGGGAAACCTCCGCTTCGGGATCACCTTCCGCGGACTGATTGTGCGCCACCAACCAAACCTTCTCTTCCGGCTTCAAATCTTTTCGTTTACGGAGGCGATAAGGGTTCGCGTAATCGGCCACGAGCAAGCCGAAATAAATATTCCCCTCCATATCAACCGTCAGCGCGCTGGCATCCACGCCGCCGCTGGCGACATCCGTTGGCGGCCAGCCATTCGCGATGATTTCCTCTTGGTCAGCCTTGCCATCGCCGTCGGTGTCATGCAGGAGGGAGATCTTCCCGTGGGACGAGACATAAACACCTGCCGGCGCGAGCGCCATGCCGACTGGCACGGTGAGGGTCGGCTGGTCCCAAAAGAGCTCATCCGTGTCTTCCAGTCCGTCGCCGTTTGTATCACGTAACACGTGAATCCGACCGTCGTAACCGAGGGCAAAGAGCCGACCGTCGGGCGCAAAGCGGAGATTGTTGAGGTTGGAGAGGCGGACGGGAAGTTCGCGCACCGTGCAACCCGGCACGAGCATGTGAACCAAGGCTGAGTCGCTGGTCGCCGCCAGCGAAACGCCGCCAGCCAATGCCAGCGTAAGGGCGACAATCGGGAAACGCATGAGCTATTCATGCGTCAATTGCCCGCCGGAGACAACTCTGCTTTTCGGTGACGTGAAGCTGATCTGGACATTTTTCTGCTCGCCGGAGCGCTGGTATTCGCCTAACCAATCGGCGTGCTGGTATTCCTCAATGGTCAGTTCGTGCCCGAAGATCGCGCGGTGATTTCCGTATTCGACCGCTCGTTCCTTTACGGCGACGGCTTGTTTGAGACGATGTGTGTCACCAACGGCAAACCGTTCCGTTGGGCGCAACACATGGAACGATTGCGAAGGGGCGCAGATTTTCTCGGCATCAAGATTCCCCTTGGCGGCAAAGCTTTGGAAAAGTTCGCCGCTGAACTCATTACCAAGAACCAGCTGCCAAATGCGTTGCTGCGGCTTACGCTGTCGCGCGGTGTCGGCCGGCGCGGTTACTCACCCAAAGGCGCGGACAAACCCACCCTCGTAATGACCCTCCATCCCGCGCCCGAAGCGTCAGACATTGGTACCGCCGGTTGGAAGCTCATCACCGCATCCTTTCGTTTGCCCGCTGGAGAAACGCTGTCGCATTTCAAGACCGCCAACAAACTGGCGCAGGTTCTTGCCCGGGCGGAAGCCGACACCGCCGGCGCCCACGAGGCGCTCCTGCTGAACACCGATGGCTTCGTGGTCGAAGGCGCGAGCAGCAATTTGTTTTGGGTTCAATCCGGTGCGGTTTGCACGCCGCCGATGACGAGCGGAGTCCTAGCAGGCGTGACGCGGGCGGTGGTGCTGGAAC
>JANOHH010001071.1:0-3200 GCA_031406395.1 Verrucomicrobiota bacterium
TGCGGAGTGTGGAGTGCGGAGTGCGGAGTCGGTGGTGCCCTCTGGCTCAGACTTCGTTGTTCCACTGGGGAGGAGCGATGGCAGGCGCTCGTGCCAAAGTGGAAACCACTTCTGCCCTACGAGGCGCCAGGTTGCATTGAGGCCGAAGATCACGGCGAATCCAGTTCCGGCACCAAGGATCGCGCCCGCCAGCACATCGCTCGGATAATGGACGCCATTGTAAATTCGTGAAAAGCTGACCGCCACCGCCAGGGGCAGCATCACCCGCCAACTGCGTCGATGAAACAGAAACGCCACCATCGTCATCGCAAACCAGTTGGCCGCATGGCTGGACGGCATACTACCGTTGCTGCCGCAGTTCACCAGCAAACGGACGCTGTCCAGCGCTGCGCACGGACGCAGGCGCCCGATCGCGTGCTTGAGCGTGTTGCTGACCAGCCCGTCCGTGACGCCGACGACGAGAGCGAGCAGAAAAATGAAAAGTACTGCCTTGCCTCGACCGCGCCAGATTAGTCCCGCCGCAAACAGCAAAACCAGCGGGACGAACAGTCGGTTGCCACTCAGCCACGGCATCGCGACGTCGAACAAGGGATTGCTCAACGTCTGATTGATGAAGCGGAACAAGGCGACATCCAATGTCTGCAGCCAAAGCATCAAGGCAGTGTGCGTCGCAAAATTCCGATTTGCCAGAACGAAGCGTCGGGCATCCGGACGCGAGGGACAATTTAAGCTTCGCCAGCAAGCCTGGTTTGGGGCAATCTTATCGCGAATTCAATTAACCCATGCGAATCCTGATTGCCACTGTCACCGCCGGAGGCGGACACCTTGCCGCCGCGGCGGCGCTCGATGAAGCCTGGTGCACGTTGCGGCCCGACGACGTGGTCGAGCGGGTTGATCTGGTGAAGTTCTTCTCGCCGCTGCACCGCAAGATTCACGCGGAGGGTTACGTGAAGCTGGTCGAGCGCGCGCCGGAGCTGTGGGGGATGATTTTTGCCAAGACCGATAATCCCGCGGTGGCACGTCGGCTGAACCGGATTCAACAATTATTTCCCAGTCGGTCGCGTGGCCGCTTTGCGCGCTTCGTGAAGCAGTTCCGGCCGGACGTGGTGCTGTGCACGCACTACGCGCCGGTGGAGGCTTTGGGCGAAATGCGTCAAACGCAGAAGGGCAAATCACCCCTCGTAGCAAGTATTGTCACTGATTTCGAGGCGCACGCTTTGTGGATGGATGCGGGCGTGGATTTGTATTGCGTAGCCGCGGAGGAAACCAAGGCGCGGCTCGTGGCCCGCGGGGCGATTGCGGCGAATGTGGTCGCCACTGGTATACCCATCGCGGCGAAGTTTGCGGCCAAATTGGACGCGCGGGCGGTGCGCAAGACGCTTGGCATGCGCGATGACTTGCCGGCATTGCTTGTCTTGAGCGGTGGTTTCGGCATGGGGCCAGTTGGGAAAATTCTACGCGAACTTGACAAGGTGGAACGCGAGTTTCAAATCCTCGTCGTCTGTGGGCGAAACGAGCAGCTGCGCCGCGAACTGGCCACCGAAGATCGCAAGCACCCTACGCGCGTGCTGGGATTCGCCTCGAACATGCACGAGTTGATGGCGGTGGCCGATTTGATCATCACCAAGCCCGGCGGGTTGACGTCCTCGGAGGCGCTGGCCTTGGGCAAACCGCTATTTATTCTCGATCCCATTCCCGGTCAAGAGGCGGCCAATAGCGATTTCCTGCTCGAACGCGGCGCGGCCGTAAAGGTGAATCGGGTGGAAGATTTGCCGTTCCGCATTGAACAACTTCTTGGCGCCAAGAAGCTCGGCGAGATGGCCAAGGCAGCCAAAGCGCTCGGGCGCATGAAGGCTGCCGAAGAAATCTGCCGCGAGGTTTTGAAACGGCACGGCGGTTCTTGCTAAAAATGAACGACGTCCGCCCTCACCCTGACCCTCTCCCCCGAGGAGAGGGAACAGCAAAGTTCGTCCCTCGAAATACCAGCGTCCTTCGTTTCGCCGACCGGCGAACGATAATTTTCACTCTCTCAAAGGGAAAGGGTTGGGGTGAGAGAATTTGGTTTGCCGGGCTCGCTTTCTTCATTTTATTTTCGATTACGGCCTCTGCCCAACTCACGCAACTTAAACGCGACGAGCAGATCGAATTCTATCCGAGCGCAGCGCGGCGCGTGGCAGGTGCGACCAACTTTTGGCGAACGGAGATTCGCGGCCGCGTCTTTGAGCCGGAGCAGCGCAGCATGACGCTGGCGACCCTGCGCGAGGCACTGGACCTCAAAGGAGTGGCGATGAGCGTCGCTGAGGAGAGAGTCTTAAATCAGCGGGCACGGCTGTTTCTCGTGGATCACGAGCGCGGGAAGAAAATCTTCATCCGGCTGGGCACGAACGAATTCTTCATCGGTAAGTCGGGCGCGGACGGGCAATTCATGGGCTCGGTGCTTTTGAGTGACACGGAAATGGAGCGCCGAGCACCGCCTCGGCCCGAACCGGGTGCGATTTCGCCACTCGCCGAGACGGTGCTCGGCGCTCCGTTCAGGGCGGCGCTCGCCGCAGTTGACACTCGAGTTTTCTCCGGCGAGGTGTTCTTGCTGGAAGAGCAGGGCCTGAGCGTCATCTCAGATATTGACGACATGATCAAAATCACCGAAGTGCGCGACCGTCAGGCAACCTTGCGCAACACGTTCCTGCGGGATTTTCAACCCGTGTCTGGAATGGCGGAGTTTTATCAAACCCTGGCCCGGTCGAATAGTGCGGCTTTCCACTACATCTCCGCGAGTCCGTGGCAGCTCTACGAACCGCTGGTGGCCTTCGTTCGGACGAACGGGTTTCCCGTCGGGACTTTTGCGTTGAAGGAGTTTCGCTGGAAAGACAAGAGTTTCTTCAATCTCTTCGCGAACCCGGAGAAATACAAATCCGGTGTGATCGAGCCGCTTTTGAATCAATTTCCCAAACGGAAATTCATCCTGATCGGCGATTCCGGTGAGCGCGACCCGGAGATCTACGCTGCGCTGGCGCGGAAGTTTCCAGAGCAGATTGTGGGGATTTACATTCGCGACGTGACGGGTGAATCGGCGGACACGGAGCGCTACATCAAAGCATTTCGCGAAGTGCCGTTCGCCAAGTGGCAAATCTTTCGCGTACCATCAGATTTGAACAAATAGGTCGTACAGACCTTTGTTGCATATGCGATGAAAGGTCGGA
>JANOHH010001115.1:0-7375 GCA_031406395.1 Verrucomicrobiota bacterium
CTGGTGCGCTCCAGTCCGAGTTCGCGGAGATGCGGGGGCGTAAAGGGATAAAATCCGCACAGCGGAATGGCGAATAAAGCCACGGTGATGAAAACCACGCGGTGGTCGGGATTTTTCAAGAGCGTCAGCGCGTCCAACCTCAGGCGCTGACGCAGGGTCAGATGCTCGGCGGATTTGGGGGTCTCCAGAACCGGCAGGAAGAACGTGAACGCGACCACCCCCAGCCAGGTCACGGCGCCGGCGTAGCCCGCCACCGCCGATGCATCCGCGTTCAACAAGCTCACCAGCCAGCAACCGCTCATCCAGCCCAGCGTGGCCATAGCGCGGATCGGGCCAAACTCTTTGCGGGCATCCTCCAGGCGCGCAAAAACAATTGTCGAGGAAATGCTCCAGGTGGGCGATGAGCAGAGCGCGTGGAGTTGGATCAGCACCAGCACCAGCCAGGGGCTCCAGCGCAATTGGATTGCCGTGGTCGCCAGCGCCATGGCCCCGGCGGTGGCCAATGCCAACCAGCGCAACACTTTCACCGGCGACGCATGCCGGTCGGCCATTGCTCCGAAGATGAGGGGCGAAATGAACGCCGCGAGCGCGGAAGTGGCGAACGCATAGGACTTGATCGCGTGGTAACCGTGGGCATCAAGGACGCTGCTCAACGGTACAAACCACATGCCCAACGCGGCTCCTTGAATGAAGAACAGCGCCGTCAATTCCGCATACTCCGCCCGGCGAATCGTTGTCAGCACCTCCACAGAACACACGGGTTACGAGCAAAAAGCAAAATCATTGCGGGCAAAGTCATGAGTTCACGGTTTCTTCGGAGTAATTTTCCTTACGGTCGTGGCGGCCGTTTGCCCACCCCAGCATTTTCAACACGCCTGTCTTTTCGAAGCAGGGGCAGAGCAAATGGATTAACTCGTCGACATATGATCCCTGAAGATTTCTTTTCCCACCGGGCCGCCTTCGGGCAAACTCTCCATATGGCTTTTCGGATTCACGATAGCGTGCTGCGCGGCGAGATTGATAATCGGCAGAAGGGGACCATTCGCGGCCAACTCTGGCTCCACGGTCGCGGCGAGCCGGTGACACTCGAACTCCAGGGCAATGCGCATCCCGATCTGGCGGGTTGCCTGCTCAAGTTCACCAATCCACTGAAGTCCGTCCCGCATCCCGGACTCGATTCGCTCAATCCGCTTCAGCGCGGCACCATCGGCGATCTCACGGCCTCGCGCAAAGTGCGGGTGCCCGCGGTGCCCTTGGAAGAATTCCTCAATTGGCCGGAGGCAAAAGGTCGGCCGCCCGAGCGCCTGGCCAATTGTCTTTACCTCGAATGGTTCAGCGCCGCCAATGGGCGGGTCGTCATCGAGAGTGCGGATTTCACTTTGGAAATTTCCGCGCCGGAGTGGCGGCTGACGCCGGCCGAGGAAAAACAACGCGCCCGGGATGCCGAAGCGGGCTGGAACGGATTCGTCGGGCAACTGAATGCCGCGTTGGAGAAGCAGCAGCGTGGCCAGAAGGATCCGGAGGCCGATTGGGACGAACATGATTACGAGAAGTTCCTGAAGGAATCCGACGCGCGCACCGACACATACCTGGAACTCCAGGAGAAATACGGCGACTCGGACGAAGCGGAGGCGAAGATCGCGCACGAGATGGGCTGGGATGACACGGAGGCAGCGGATGCCGGCGACGGGGAGTCACCAATGTCCGTTGATGAAATAAACTGTATCTGCGGGGAGGCGTTGAATGAGCCGCAGCCCGAACCGGATTCGCTGACAGAGGGCAAGGACTGGATTCGCACGGCGGCTGGCGACCTCCGGCATCCGCTGCAACATCGCTGCTTCGAGAGCGCGATGAAGTTCTGGCACGAGTGTGATGCGTTGGGGCTCAAGAAATCCGACGACCCCGACCTGCATCAGTTCATCTTTGAATTTCAGACCACGGGGGTGAAACTCGCCGGCGCCTTGGAAGGTCTGGCGCAGGGCCGGGATCCGCGCGATGCCGCCTTCACCGTGGCGTATCTCAAGCGCGCGCTGGATCATCTCCACAAGGCCCAAGCCGGTCTGGAAAGCGTATCGCTCAGAAAACTTCTGCCGGAAACAATGGTCATCGAAGCTCGCGGCGAACTGTTCGAAATCCGCGAAGGGATGCTAAAGCTGATGGATGAATTTCGCGGGCGCAAGTAAACCGGCAAAGTTGCGATCCCGGATGGCGAGCGCGGGTTTGCCTCGCTGACGGGGTTCAAAAATTCTCCCGCTGGAAACGGGTGGTCCGTTATTGCCGCAGCGTCGCCGTTGCCGTTTCGCACAGGCCGATGAAGGTTTCCTCCGCCAGCGCCAGGCGTTTCCCGCGCCAGTGCAAGATCCCCCAGTTGCGCGGGAGCTTCCGCCGGCCCAGCGGCAGCGCTACCAGCGATTGCTCGTCCAGTTCCTTGCGCGCGATCCATGGCGCCAGCACGCTGACGCCCAGGCCGAGCTTCACCAGTTCCTTCGTGGCTTCCATGCTGCCGACTTCGATCACGGCATTGAGCACCATGCCTTCTCGACGGAAATACTCCTCGACGAGCCGGAAGGTCACGCTGCTCTTGCTGTAGAGAATGTAATTTTGCCGGGGGATTTCCTCCCGCTCGACGCGTCCCGCCAAGGCCCACGGATGTTGCGCGCCGACGATGAAGGAAAGTTCGTCGGTGAACAACGGGTGGAATTCGAGTTGCGGCTCGTGATCCGCTTCGAGCGAGAGCGCGAGGTCAATCCGATGCGCCAGCAACGCACCCACCATGCCACGAGTGTCTCCGGGCTCGATGCTGATGGCGTGTTCGGGAAAGCTTTCTTTGAACTCGCGCAACACCGGCGGAATGATGTGCTGACAGGCGGTGGTGCTCGCGCCCAGCCGCAGTCGGCCCCGCCCCCACTTGCCGAGTTTGCCGAGCGAACCGCGCGCGGTTTCCATTTCGCCCAGGATTTTTTGCGCGTGATGCAGTAGCTGTTCGCCGGCCTGCGTCATCACTACTTTCTTGCCCAGTCTGTCAAAAAGGCGACAGCCCACCGCCTCTTCCAACGCCTTGATGGAGTGGCTCACGGCGGATTGCGAAAGATGCAGCGCCCGGGCGGCGCCTGTGAAACTGCCAATGCGGGCCAGTTGCGAGAAGGCTACCAGCTGCCGGCTGTCGAGCGGCGCGTGTACTAATGAATCCAATTCATGCATACGATGAAAACAATCCCACGCACGAGTCAGGCCAGTCGCGCGCGATGGCATCGCGGAAGCATACAATCCAACCATGGTTGAATTTGACGCTCCGATTCGGGGTCGGTTGCCTCGTGCGCTAACGAGCTTGTTTCGCCGCCGCGTCAAATCGGACCTGCCGATGCGGATACAATTCACAGTGTGGCCGCTGATCGGGTTCACGCTGATCCGGTTTTCCGCCACGGCAAGGTGGTTTCAAATAACACTCGAACTCCAAAGCGTCCCGCTTCAGGGACACACAACACCCTAAACAAAACGATGAACACAACCGAACCCACCGGTAGCGCCGTATTACGACCGAACCGTCCCTTGCGCGTAGGCTTTCTGCCGCTGACAGACTGCGCGCCTTTGGTGATGGCGCACGAACTCGGCTACTTCACCCAATACGATCTGGACGTGGAACTATGTCGCGAGCGCGATTGGACGACGATCAGTCATAAGTTTGTGAACGGCGAACTGGATGCCATCCAGGCACCGGCCAGTTTTCCTTTCACGATTTCGCTCGGCATCAACTGCGAACCGTGTGCCTGTGTGACCGGTTTGATCACGAATCTTCAGGGCAACGCCATCACACTCTCGAACAAACTCAGAGACAGTGGGGTCGTGGACGCACCTTCGCTGTGCGCGGAAATCTTTCGCTTGTCCGGGCGCAAAACTTTCACGTTTGGCGTGCCGCACGCCTTGTCCACCCACGGACCGTTGCTGCGGCAGTGGTTGCGTCAGGGCGGGATTGATCCCGATTGGCAGGTGCGCATCATCGCCGTTTCGCCCATCGAGATGTATCCGCATCTCAAGCTGGGTTATCTGGATGGTTACTGCGTGGGCGAACCGTGGAACTCCGTGGCCATCGAGTCCGGCACGGGGTTCTGTGTTGCCACGAGCGCCGACCTGGCGCCGTTGCACCCGGAGAAGGTGATGCTCGTGCGCCGGGAGTTCGCCGAGCAACGGATGGATGAACACCTGCGACTGCTCGCGGCGCTGATTGAAAGCTGTCGGTTTTGCGATGTGCCCAAAAACTGGGACCTCATCCGCAGCCAACTCACCCATTTGGAATACGTGAATGCGCCGTTGGAGTGTCTCCTCACCGAGACGGGCGTGCCCTTTAACCTCGACAGTTCCACGATCAAAATGTTTCACGACTTCGCCATCTTCCATCGGCACCGGGCCAACGCGCCCACGCGCGAGCGGGCCCAGTGGTTGCTGAATCAACTGGTGGATCACGCCTTGATTCCGCCGCCCGATGCGCTGGGACGCCAACGGCTCCTGCAAACCTTCAATAACGACTATTTCAGCCGGGCGCTGGCGTTGGTCGCCGAAGAAACCTGCTTGACGGCCTCGGAATCCCGGCGGATTGCCGGCCACAGTAGGGGTGCGAACTGATCCAAACCCTTACGAACAAATTCTAACACGACTGGCTCGGGTTGCCGCTGGTCGGCGTCGGCGGGGTGTCATTGCGATAGAAAATCTCCGCCGCCACGTAGGCCAAAGAACTTCCGTCGCCGCTCAAAACCTGGGAGGTCAGCCAGCCTTACATCGGCTTGCCCTTTGCCAAGCTTCCTAAATAGGTCAGGGCATTCTGCGGTTCACTTGGTAATCCTACCCCTCGTCGAGCAAGGTTTCATGCGCATCTTGCTCGCATCGGCACGGCCGTGAGACCTTTCAACAATTCACCACCCGGCTCGACATCGGGAAGTTGCAGGAGTTGTTTGCGGCGTGACGGCGAGTTGCGCTGGCGTTCGGGGCTCCAATGATTGCGATCTTCCTCCGATCCGACTATGCTTCCATCGCAATGGCCAACCCGCCCCAAATTAATATTGAGCAGCTCTTCATCTCGCCTGGGCACAATTACTTCGGCCATCACGATCAACCGCCGGGCGAACATCCGACGGTGGAGGTAATGGAAGTGGAGTGTGTAGCCGGGCAGGGGTTGTTCGGCGACCGTTTCTTTGGTTTCAAGGAAAACTACCAAGGGCAGGTCACCTTCCTGGCGGCCGAGGTTTTCGCGGACGTTTGTCGCCAGTTGGGCGCGATCGGTAAATCGCCCGGGGTCACCCGACGCAATATCATCACGCGCGGAGTGGACCTGAATACGCTCATCGGTCGGGAATTCGAAGTTCAGGCCGTGCTCTTTGCGGGCGTCGGGGAATGCAGCCCGTGTCATTGGATGAACGAGGCCATCGCGCCGGGGGCAGAAGCAGCGCTGCACGGGCGCGGCGGCTTGCGCGCGCGGGTTCTGACGGACGGCTGGTTGCGAGTGGAAGCATGAAGCCGAGTCGAGAGTCGAGAGTCGAGAGTCGTGAGCCAGCCAGCGCCTCGCAACCTTCCGCCCTCGACCCACGACCCTCGACCCTCGACCAACAATTCAGTGCCGTCATTCTGGCGGGCGGGAATTCCTCACGGATGGGTCGCGACAAGGCGTGGCTGGAAGTGGGCAGCCAGCGGCTGCTCGACCGGCAGATTGAACTGGTGCGGGCAACCGGCGCGGTTGAAGTTTTCATCTCCGGTCGGGCCGATTCCGATTACACAGGATTCGGCGGCCGGGTGTTGCGCGACCAGTTTGCCAAGGCCGGCCCGCTGGCCGGCATTGAGCGCGCGCTTGATGCCGCGGCGTCACCGCTGTTGCTCGTGCTGGCGGTGGATTTGGCCGCGATGAGCACGGAGTTGCTGCGGCGGCTGGCGGCTGCTTCCGCGACGAATGTCGGAGTAGTGCCCCGAGTAAACGGAGAGCTTGAGCCGCTCGCCGCGTTTTATCCCAAAGCCACGCATGCCATGGCGGCCGCGCAGCTGGAGCGTGGAAACCTAGCGGTGAAGGACTTTGCCGGGCGCTGCGTGCAGGATGGCCGTTGTCGCTTTATCGAACTGGCGGCCAGCGAGGCGCACCACTTCGCCAATTGGAATTCTCCCGCCGATGTGATTCAGCGAACGCGATAGGCTCTACCCGCGCCTCAATGGAAGAATTAAGCCATTTGCCTGCTGACATTACGGAGTGGTTTGTTTTACTGCTGTGCCATTTGTGGGTTTTACTTTGTAAGAATAAACCTCACCTTTTGAATTTGTGAAACCCGACCCTTTAACAAAAAAGGTAGTCCCGTCTTTGCTGATGGTGGTCGTATCTTTAGCAGCATCGTAAGTTTGCGTTGGCTGACTCGATGACTTCGGCGCGGTTGGAGGGGCAGCGTCTTTAGCGCAACCCCCGACCAGCAGAAAACTGGTGGTGGTGGCGATGAACCGGGATTTAACTTTCAGAAGCGTGTTTTAGTCGTTCTAAACGGTTTATCCCCTAAAATCAAAGTCTGTGGGTTGTAAGTTGTAAACAACTCAATGCTTGGGGCGTAGCAGCAGCACTTTGCGGTCGATGCCTTCCACTTCCACGCTATGGGTTTCGATGTCCGGATCGTCGCGGAGCGCATGATGGACGATGCGCCGGTCGAAGGCGGACATCGGCTCGAGCTCCACCACTTCGCCCCAGCGGCGTACTTTTTCGGCGGCTTCCTTCGCTTTCTTCACGAGCGCTTCGCGCGCCTGGGCTCGGTAGCCGCCAACGTCCACCATCACTTTGGGCGCGGTGCTATCCTGCTGAAACAGCAGGCGGTTGGTGATGTATTGCAGGTCGGAAAGCGTCTGGCCCTGCCGACCGATGAGGCGGCCGGAGTCCTCCGTCTTCACGTCCAGCAGGAGACTGTCGTCCATCGGATGTTCCTCGACCGTCGCCGGGAAACCCAGGAGGGTGAGTAGTTTTTCGAGCGTGGCTTTGGGTTGAGCGGACATAACTTAAGTTCGGAGGGCGGGCGGCAGAGCGCCAAATGCTTTGATTGAGTTCGGCGTCATGGCGTAACGGGAAATTATTTCTTCTTTTTTGACGTGGGCGTCAAGACCGAAACGGTCGCGGTTACGGGCGTGGTGGTCGTTGCCCGGGCGGTCGCGGTCTTCGTAATTTTTGTTTGCAAGATCGTCAGCAGGTTGTTGACGGTCATATAGAGCGCGAGGCCGCCGGAGAAGTTGTAGAGGATGACGAGAAACATCAGCGGCATCCAGCGCATCATTTTTTGCTGGGCCGGGTCCATGCCTGGTGACATGGGCGTGATGTGCGTCTGCCAGATGGCCGAAGCGATGTACAAGATAGGCAGCAGGTTGA
>JANOHH010001129.1:0-2140 GCA_031406395.1 Verrucomicrobiota bacterium
ATTCCGGCGGGCAGCCGGGTGATCAGCCTCGCCGCTTTACCGGTGGGTGATTTCAATCCGGGCGAACTGGTGCAATGGGTGGACGCCGGATTCACCCTCAAGCCAGGGACCGCCTTCGTCCCGCCGGCGAACCGCCACCAGGCCATCGGCAAGTCCGTGGTGCTGGCGACCATTCCCACCCCTGTCCTCTCGGCCGGCAGACCCGACGTGCTGACCGATGGCAAGCTGGATGCCATGCAGGCGCGCCGGGGCTGCCTGGGCTTTGAAGGCATTGATTTGGATGCGACCATCGACATGGGCGCGCCGGTCCCAATCGAGCGACTGTCCGCCCACTTCCTGCAGGACACCGCCGGCGGCATCTATCTCCCGCGCGAAGTCGAGTTCAGCATCGTGGATGAGAACGGGAAGAATTTCCGCAGCCTTGCCAGGGTGAAACATTCCGTGGCGACTTCCGAAGCCGGCCCGTTTGTTCACACGTTCGTGGCGCCGGATCTCAAGACGAGCGCCCGCTATGTCCGCATCCGCGCCACGAACGTGGGTCAGATCCCAGCCGGACATCCGGCGGCAGGCGCCAAAGCCTGGCTGTTTGTGGACGAGGTGCTGGTGAACCCGAAGGCCGCGCCGTGAACCCCGAATCGATGGAACGGAATAACACCATGAACTGGAATAACACCCACTCCGGCAGCCGTGCGCTGTTGTTCACCCTGCTGCTGGGTGACCCCTTTCCCAAACCAAGACCCCTTTTCCTCTCCAAAAGCCGCAACCGGCTGGATTGAAGGATTGAATGGTTTGGAACAAAGCGGAACAAATTTTGGAAACAATTTCGTTGTGACGGCTGCGGATCCGGCGTAGCGTCGCAAAAATGAACTCGAGCAAACCATCCCGGGTTGCGAAACCTTCCCGGGTGGAATGGTGACATGAACCGCAAAGAGTATTTTCTTGTCGGCTTGGTCGCGGTGTTGGGCGGGTTGTATGCTCTTTATTTTACCGATTGGTTCGGGCACAAAATCATTCGCATCGAACACACGGTCCGGACGGTGCAGGGGGGTTGGGCGACGGCAGATCGGCGGTCGAACCCTATGGTCAAAACGGGCAACAACGTCACCTTTTCACTGCACAAGGATTACCGGCTCACCCTGGTCAAAGTCATGGTTGCCGCCGACGCCCGGACGAACCAATACCCGCATCTGCTTTGGCAACTGGTCTCCAAGTCAGGCTCGCAACCGGCCAACTCGCTGGCCTATGCCGAGCCGGTGAATGGCATGACGCCCGCCAGTCCCAATGGAGAAGCCGAGCCGCTCCAGCCAGGCACTGAATATCGCCTAATGGTCGAGGGCGGCCGATGGAAAGGCGAACACGACTTTCAGATTCCAGACCATGGGCGCTGAAACCAAGCATATGCCGTTTTCCATGCCGGTCGAAACCGATGTCGGCCCGGTGCCGTCGTCTTCAAGATGTCGGACTGTGGAAACGAAATCTGCCTTCACCTTGATTGAACTGCTGGTGGTCATAGCCATCATCGCCATCCTGGCGGCGATGTTGTTACCGAGCCTGAGCAAGGCCAAGGGCAAGGCTACCCGGGTTTCGTGTGTGAACAATCTGCGCCAGCTCGGGCTGGCTGCGACGTTCTACACGGACGAGTATCGCGGCCATTATCCGCCGCGGACGAATGCCAATTTCTGGCCCAGTCAGTTTTATGAAAGCTACAAGGATTTGAAATTGCTCCTGTGCCCAAACGACAAGCCTGACGCCCGATCCAATCAAGGCTTCGCCCCCCCCGGCACGCATCCGGCGGACGGCAAGCCCCGTAGCTACGTGCTCAATGGCTGGAATGATTTTATGTTTGCGACCTTGAGCGCCGAGGACTGGCAGTTGTACATCCGCGATGTCTTCGGCGGCACGATTCAGGTCCAGCAGATTCCGCGGCCGAGCGACACCGTTTTGCTGGGCGAAAAGCTGACGCAATCCCCCCATTATCACATGGACTTGTTGGAGCCGGAACCCAGCGGTGCGGTCGGCAACGACTTGTTCCAGCTTGACCGGAGCCGCCACGGGGGCACCGGCCCCAACACCAGTTCGGGCGGATCGAACTACGCGTTCGTGGACGGCAGCGTGCGCTTTATCAAATTTGGTGCCATCC